>CAZWDN010000006.1:0-12616 GCA_964633125.1 uncultured Pirellula sp.
AGGCCGGCATCAACGTCGAAATGATCAACACGAGCGAAGTCCGCGTCAACGTCGTCGTCGACGGCGTCAAAGGCGCCGCCGCCCTCGCCGCCCTGCAACAGGCCTTCGCCGACACGCTGCGATAAATCCGCTGCGGAATTCAAATGCCCGCTGTTTAGTGATACTGGCCGCAGTAAGGGCAAAGCTTCTTCCCTTCCGCATTCACCGGGGGGAGTTTCGGCGGCGGTTGCGTTGCCGTCGGCGTCTTGTTCGTTCGGTTCTTCGGCGGCGGCTCGTCTACGGGCACGTCCGTCGGCTGTGGAACCGTGGTGAAAGTAAGATTTCCCATCGATCCGGGGAGCCCGCCCACCACAAACCGATAGACTCCGGGAGGCAAGGTCTCCTGGTCGCCGACAAACTTCCGGCGGGTGACGGAGTAGATGTTCCCCTTGCGTATCTTGTCCGATTCAAATCCGGTCTTCGGGTCCGCAAAGTGAAATTTCAGGCCTTGAGCAATCTGCCCTTCCGGAATCGTGAACTCGCCGACCTGCGCCTCTACCGGTAATCCCGGGCCGCGATAGGGCTCCCGCGGGTCCAACGGCCCCAACGGCGAACCGAGCCGTGTTACCCCGTGCTCCACGCTCGCGGTAATCGTATGCAACTTCGGCTTCTGCGCTTCCTCGCCGTTAGGCGTCGGCGCGTCGACCTTCGGTTGCCCCCAAGCGGGAGCGGCAAGTGCCGAGCACAATGTCGCTGCGACAACTAGCCGATTACCGGCCCCGAGCCAAGAACGCATTATTTGAGTGATCACGACGTTTCCTTTCCCGTTCCACGAGTATTTCCGGCACATCTAGAACGCCACCCCCTGCGTTCCTTCGGCAACCTGCTTGTCCTCCGTACGTGCCCGATACTTGCCCCGTCGATACGTATCGGTATGACGGTGATATCCTTCGGGATGCAGACCGCAATAGGTGTAGAAAGTCACGACCACTTTGTCTTTCTCCATTTTCACTTGTGGCCGCCAATCCCGCGGACGATCTTCATTCCATTTCCACTCTTCTGGATCGCCCATGGGCTGTGTGGGAAACGGCGAATCAACTTCCGGCTCAGGCGCAAATTCCCCCATCGCCGGCTCTTTGTCCAGTACGACGTGCGCATGCCACGTCGTACCGGCGGAAAGGATGCCGAATGCAAGCGTCTCGCGGCGGAAGATCGACGCCGCCAAATACGACGACGGAGAGTCGTCGCCTTCGACCGCCTCCAGCACGTCGTCCAAAGCGTCATACGGTTTGGGAGTTTTATCCGGAGTGTTGTCCAGACGCGGACAATCCTCGGGTTCGGGAAACTCCGCGTCGTCCGGCATCGCCCAAACCACGGCTTGTGCCAACCACTCGACGTTGAGTTGATAGGCCCGCAAAGTGTAGCCTTTGCGCAGTTTTAAGGAGTTGAACAGGCTCAAGAGCTTATTGGGATCCAACGTGCTTTTCGACCATCCCATAGGAATGCCCGTGATATCCAACACCTGCGACACCTTGCGGCATTTCTTGCGGAGCGTTTCCAATTTGGCGGCCGAGAATTTTTCCGCGAGAGGCTCCCAGGAAATCTCGCACCGCGGCAGGGCCTTCTGCAGTTCCGCAACGGCCTCGGCGGTTACGTGCGTCCCTTTCAGATTCAGCGAAGCGAGTTTCTTCAGTCCTTGCAACTGCTCCGCGCCTTCGTCGGTGATGTCGGTGTCGGACAAATCCAATGTCGCAAGGCTCACTAGTTTCCCGACTGTTTGTAAGTCTTGGTCGGCGACCGGCGTCCCTCGAAGACTGAGCGCGGCGAGTTTAGGAAAGGCCGCCAGCGCCTGGAGGCACGCGCCGTCCAACTCCGGCTGGCCGTTGAAATCAACCGTCAACACCGGATAGTCGGGCTGACGATCATCCGCCTGAATGAGAATGCCGCCGGCCTCGATCAACGTCCGCAAGGCCTCGCGCTGCGGCGCGGGAATCTGGTTCGCCGCGGTTTGCGCTAGCACGACGACGCCCGTCGTCAGGCGGCAAGCGACGATCGCCGCTAACAACCAAGAAGTGAGCCGACGCCGGCAGCCGACGCAGATCAACGGTTTTTGAAAGAGTATTCTTATCACCTTCTCTTCTCCCATTTCTACCCCAACGTATCGGCTTACCCGGCCCCCGTCTGCTCCAGACTTTCGATCACCTTTCGCAGTTCCGTCAGGTACACCTCGCGTCGATCTTGAAGGCGTTGAATATACTGCGCCTGGTCGCCTGCGATACCGGACAACGTCTCGATCTCGCGCAGATTGGAATAGATATCCGCGATCTTGATGCCGGCCTTCGTCGTGTCGGCGATGAGGCCTGTATAGCCCGGAATTCGTTTCGTCACCTGAGTTTCCTTGAGTACCTCCAGCGCCTTGGTCACCTCGGCCAATAGCTCGACTCCCTTCGTGGCATACGCGAGGTTGCGGTCGAAATGCTCGTGACTCGTGACGCTCTGTTGCGCCGTGTTCGCATCGGCCAGCAATGCTTTAACCTTGGGAAGATAGTCGTTGGTGATTAATAGCCAATGCCGGAAGTTGCGTTTGCCGGGATCGACGAAGTGCTCGGCCATACTGGTCCTGAATTTCAGCACTTCGCGTTCGCCGAGCAACGTCGATAACCCGCCGGTGCCGATATCCAGCAGATCGTAGAGGAACTGCTCACGTTCGTCGCGCGCCCATTCCTCCGCCTTCTGGAAAGCCGCCAGCGAGTCGATTCTGCCGGCTTGCAACGAGTTGAGCATTTCGTCGTTGAACTTCAGTTTCTCCGCCAGTTGAATCGCTTGCTGCATTTGGTCTTGCATCGCGACGGAGTTGACGCGACTACCGAGCCGCCCGCGTAATACGCGGAGATAATCCAACTTTCTTTGGCCCAGCGTCGCTTTGGCCGTAGCTCCCGGCACCAGCGGCGGAGGCGGAATCGTCTTCTGCCGCAAGACGTCGCGCAGCGTCGGGTTGTCGTAAATCTGCGGCACAACGACCCGATTAATGTCGTCCACACGCACGGCCTCGCCGGCGCCGGAGATCGTCGGCGCGACTCGCCCTAGCGTATAGCGAGGGCCTTTCGCACCGTCGAACAAAACGGTCCCGTCGGGACGAGTCGCTTCGTCCAACGCCAAGCTTACGCCTCCCTCGAAATGGACCTGACTGGTCCATTTCCCGGTGATTCGCGTTTCCGTTTCCGAATCCTTCCGTTGCACGTCCACTTGCGCGTCGATCGTGATGAAGCCCTGGATTCGATCGGGCGGCTCCCAAGTATCGCGGCCTTCGGCGGGCAGACTAAACCGAACTGTTTTCTTCCGCAGCCACTCTGCGACCATCACCATTTTCACGCACTCGCGTAGCTCTTGAAGCGTCGGAAACACTCGGGCCACGTCGTCGTAGAGCGACGTCAGATAGTTCGCATACGGCTCCGACGCCGGATCGTCGGTATTCACTTTCATCGTCAGCTTGCCGAACTCGAGCACGCCGCCGTCGGGCGATTCGGCGACCTCAGCCACGTCGGGCGAAATCCAAAAGCGCACTTTGTCCGCCGTCGATTTAGAACCGAGGTCGCCGCGCGTCCGGTTCCAATTGTATTCCGTCAGAAAAGTCGGTATCTCGCCGGCAAGGAACGTCGGATCCGCCACCATCCATTTCAAGAACAGGTCGGCGTCGAACATCACCTGGGCCATGCGCGATTCGGGCGCAATGCGATTCCACGTCGGCATCACCGAGATGGCGGTGCTCGCGAGCGAGTTGACCAGATCGGGAGGCAAATGAATGTGCGACCGTCGCGCCGCAGAAAGCTCCAGGGCGTCGGGAAATACCTTTTCCCAGGCCGGCTCGATGCTCGTGATAATCTGCTCGACGGCCGCATTTCTGGCAAGAATCAAATGCTCGCCTTGCCGCAGCCGGTCGCGAAACACGCCGATCGGGGCCGTGGCATCCAAGTCGAACACTCCCGCAAATCGCTCGATGAACGTCTCCCACAAGTCCGTGTTGTCGAGGCCGATCATCGTGGCGTCCAAGGCGCGCGACATCGCCAGTTCACGAATCGCCTCGTTCAGCTCGCTCGGGTCGCGCAGCGAGCGCCCGTATGCCCCCACGATGGTCGCCTGCTGATCTCCGCCGCAAATCTTGAAGGTCTTGCCGATGACGTCGAATTTGTTCGTCAAAAAAGACTCATAGTCGTCGGCGGGAAAATTGAGGGTCCGCAGGATCCGTAAACCCTCTTTGGTCAACCGGTTTTTCGGGTTGAACAGCCGACCGCGGGCATTGGCGACGATTTGATCCCAGAGTTCCGCATTGTCCCGACCGTCGCGCATCAAGGCGTCCACCTGACGAGCAGCGTCGTCGTCCCACGGCAGCGTGAAGCTCGGGTAGTTGCCGTCCCACGCCGAGGCTAGATGGTCGAGATACGGAATCGGCGCCAGCCAACGATCCGACCAGCGATCACCCATGAGGGTCAACGACTCCGTCTCCGGATCGTAGGAGGCCAATCGCAACTGATCGAAGCGTAGCGACGATTGCAGAGCGTAGATCCCCCCCGCATCGTCGACCGCTTCCGACCCGCCGCCGGTCGGCGCGTCGTCGTCCTGGGCAAGCAAGGGCAGCGACGCCGTAGAAAGTGCCGCCAAACCGGCGGCAAGAAATGTGCGACGACTGGGCAGTTCGCTCATCTTTCTCTCCTCATGGCACGCGCGCCGGCGGCGGTCCGCTGCACAAAAGCACGTTCCGCCGAAGGCGTGACAACTCAGACAAACCAAGCTACGCGGCACCGCGGCCGCCGAACTTCGGTACGACGACGCCCGGCACCGCGCAGCGAATGTTCCTTAACCGCCCGGAGGCCGTAAGACCCCGGAAATCAGCGTGGCGTCAGAGTTTCGGTGCCGGCTTCGCCCCGACTTACGTTGAGCCACTTGCCGACGAGCTTGCCGTCGGCCTGCACTCGGTAGACGACGACGCCCGATCCCCACGACGCGCTGAAGATGTCGTCCGTCAACAGGCCTGCGCCCGAATAGGTTTGCGTGCCGCTGACGGTCCACCGAACGACGTAGCCTGCGCCGTTTTCAGCAATCTCCACCGTGCCGTCGTACGGAGAGCCGTCCGGGTTCGTGCCCCGGCACGAGTATGAGCCGATCACATCGGCAAATGCCACGAGCGGCACCATCATGCAGAGGAACGCAACGGACATAAGAATTGATCGCCTGGGAGTAAACATGCCGACCTCCTTCTAGAAATGCGAGTTGTGCGAACCGGCGAAAAATCCCGAGTCGTCGGCGTTCGAGACCGTCGGGAGATGTCGGTCCGTCCGACAACATTCAGTCGCTCCGAGAGGGAGCCGCCGGTTCGATCAATTGCTTCTATTGGCAAGGCATATGCCGGAGTTGCCGACAAAATTCAATCTGCCGCAAGAACTGACGCTAACGCCGTGATTGTCGGCGTCATCGTCGGTATTCCGCACGCCCGTCCGTCCGTCGTCCGCACCATGCACACCGCGCGCATGTCCGTGCTCCGCACAGCGACATGACACACCGCTCATCGCACGACTCCGATGACTTCGGCCTGGACGCGATCTGCTCGACATCGCGACCAACGAGCGATCGAACGGAATTGATGAATCACAGTTCAAGCGTTCCCCCATCAAAGGAGATGAGAGGGATATGTGAGGAGAATGAGCTTTCGGCTACGCAGGCCGGCGCATTGATGTTCGAGGTCGGCGAGTCGTGGATCCTCCCCGTCAAGCAAGAGCGACGCGATCAGGAAAAACTCGGTCCGGCGACGAAACATCGCCCCGATCCGTCACGGCGGATGCAATTCGGGTAGGCGCGAGATTGGCCTGCCCGTGCCACATGCACACCGGATGGCGACGATCTTCTCGGCGGGATTGCGTACCCGCCGGCTCGTCGCGCCATTGGTGGTCGACGGCGCGTTAAAAGGTGAATTATTCGGCGGCTACGTCGAACAGTAACTCGCCCCGCCCCTCCCACCCGGCGCAGTCTTCGTGCCGGACGATCTCAATTCACACGAGGTCACCGGCGTGTGGTCGGCGATCGAACAAGTCTTCGCGAAGTTCAATTGGTTGATCCGCAGGGCCGCACCGCGACCGGGGAGCAGTGCGCGTCGTCGTAAGACATTTCGGCAACCGCCCTCTGCCGTGGATACTCCGGCTAGGCCTTCGCAGCTTCATCGTTCGACTCCTCGGCGTTCCGCTGCGATTCCATCAGCGTTTCCGCCTGCCGTCGCTTCCGGCGACGGTAGCCGGCGAAGCCGAGTCCGGCGAGGCCGACCAGCAGTAGGCTGCCCGGCTCGGGAACGGCCGCGTAGTTCAGGTACAGGTCATTGTTGATCGTACTGACCCAGAAGGAGCCGCCGAGCGTGCCGTAGGCGCTGAAGACGTTACTGCCCGCGCCCGTGTCGATAACGAAGTTGTCAACTCGATCGACTCCCGGTTCTAGGTTCGTCAGATCGAAGCCGTTGATTCCACCGACCGTGTCGACCCAGAGCCAGCTGTAGGCGGGCAACGTCGTCGTCTTGTCGAATTCGTCTGGTCCGCCGTTGGCGCCGTAGTCCGAGAGATCGGCCAGCCAGGAGTCGATCTGAAGGTTAATCGTGTTGCCGGCGCCGGGCCCCGTCAGCATGCCGCTGACCGTAAGCAGATCCCAATTCTCTCCTTGAGTTCCGTTCGGATTGCTGCCGAAGTCGAAGATCATCGTCGAGCCGGCCGCCCAACTCACCGAGCCGACGACGTCCATTCGGCCGACGCCGTCGCCGTTGGCGCTGGTATCACTGGCGCCGGCGCTGAATTTGGCGCCGGTTCCCACCGTGATGTTTGTGGAGATTAACGCCGGAGTGCCGCCGGCGAGGGTCGACACGCCGCCGTTAAAAGCGCCGCCGTTGACTTGCACGGCGCTGGAATTCAATAGCGCGCCGTTAACGGAGAGCGTGCCCGCGGCCACCGTCGTGGCGCCGAAGTAACCGTTGGTCGCCAGCCGCGTGACGCCCGTGCCCGCTTGCGTGAAACCGCCCGTGCCGACGATCGACGAGCCGTGGAAGTCGACCCCTTGCGTCACGTTGTTTGAACGGTTGATCGTGAACGTACCGTCGTTGGTGATCGCGCCGCCGGGGTCGAGCGAGCCGGTGGTGCCGCCGTTACCGAGCTGCAAAGTTCCGGCGGTGATCGTCGTGGCGCCGTTGTAGGCGTTGGCACCGTCTAAGGTCAGCTTGCCGCCGCCTTGTTTAATGAGCGAGCCGGTATTACCGATCGAGCCGGAATAAACCGTGTCGAGGGCATTGCCGACGGTGAGCGTGCGACCGTTCAGGTCGACGTTGCCGCCCAAGGCTCCGCCGCCGCTCAGGCCGCCGATCGTGGCATCAAATGCCACATTGAGCCGGAGTGCGGCATTGGCATCGTCGGCCAGCGAGACGGTCGTAGTCGTCGGCAAAGCGGCCGCCGCTCCCAATTGCAACGCCGTGGATTGAATGATCGTGGGCCCGGTGTAGGTGTTACTTCCGGCGAGGATTAAGGTTCGCGAGCCGTTGATCGTGATGCCGGCGTTCGCAGTGGTAATATCACCCAGAATCGTCGAATCATTCGTACCGCCGGTGACAATACTCCCCGGTACGCCGGAACCGATGAACTCGAGAATGACGCCCGTATTCACGACTAACCCACTATTACCGGCACCGCCGTTGAGAAGCAATGTTCCGCCGACCGCGCCGCCGCCTAGAACCAGTGAGTGGTCTCCGGGGCTGAGAGTGCCGATCGTCGCATCACCATTCACTTGCACCGAGCCCCAATTGCGATCGCCGTCGAGAACGTTATTGTTACCCGCCGCGGCGACGTAGGCGGCGCCGACGGCGGCACCGACGTTGATGTCCAAGCCCGACGTCGCGTACACCAAGTCGTTGCCGGAAAGCGTCACAAGATTAAGCGTCGGGTCGAAAGGACTCGTCACGCCGAAGACCCAGGGAATAACGCCGCCGACGAGCAGTCCGGAGGCGTTGGTGACGGTGATCTTTTCCTTGGTGTTCGCGGCGCCGAGTTTGCCGTTGTAAGGAACCAGGACTAGACCGGCATTGTTCTGTTGCACCAGCGAACCGACGGTAAACTGCGTGTAGCCCAAAGTATTGGCCGTGCCGTCGATATGCAGGATCGAATTTGCGGTGACGGTCATCGCGGCCGTGGTCGACGTGTTCGTCACGTCGTCGATGCCGATGAGCTTCAACTCGCCGCCGGACATGGTGAAGCCGCCGGAGCCGAACGGCGACCCGTCGGTGCGGGCCATACCTTCCAACGTTCCGGCGACGACGGTGGTACCGCCGACGTAGGTGTTGGCATTCCATAATCGCAAGATGCCCGTGTCGACCTTCGCCAGTGCGACGTTGTGCTGGATGATGCCGTTGTACCAGAAGCCGCCGCTCGCACCGTTGCCGACGGTCAAAGTATTGACGGTCGTGGCGCTGTTCGTAATGAAACCGGAGGTCACGCCGCCGTCGGCGTCGATCGGGTTGAGCAACCGACCGACGGTTTGGTTGTTGCCGTTCAGATCGAAGACGCCGTCGGCGCTGGTGGCAAGATCACCCGTCGGCAGCAGCGCATCGGCGATGCCTACGCGCAGCGTCCCACCGACGACGGTGGTGCCCCCTTCATAGGTGTTGTTCGCAGAGAGAATGACGGTGTCGTAACCGAGCTTGGTGAGGGCGCCGATACCGTCGATCACCCCCTTGATCTCTAAGATGGCCCCCGAAGCGAGCGTCTCCTCCATCGGGCGATTATCGTGTGTTTGCTTACCGCTATCGAGGCCGTTGGCTCCTTCGTAGTAGCGATCGCCGAGAAAAGAATTGCCGGCCAGAGTGAACGTGACGTTCGGATTGAGGATACGGAGCACGCCGCCCGAGGCTTGTGCGGAAGAGAAGTCGTCACCGCGCACCCAAGCCTGGATGCCGCCGCCGTTGAGTGTGATCGCCACATTGGCGGTCGGTTGATTCGCGGCGATTTGCAGGGTCGCCGGGCCGAGGTTGAGCGCGCCGAATCGTGCGCCGTCGACGCTCCAGCGTTCCATCGAACCTTCGTTGTAAGTCACGGAGGAGTTGGTGGAAACGTAATTGGCGACGCCGACGTCGAGCGTGCCGTAGCGGTTGACGATCAGTGCGCCGGTGCCGAGCGAGCCGTTGTGCGTAACGTGTACGGCCCCCTGATCGATGACCATGGTGCCGGAGAAGGCGGACGAGCTGTCGCCGCGAACGTAGAGCGTACCGTCGCCCCACTTCGTCAGCCGATTGCCGCCGGCGAGCGACGCCACGGACATGCCCGAACTAAGGCTGTTCGTCAAGTACGCGGCATTGGTCGAGGCCGCCGTGAAGTTGGCCGCGGCGGCGGTCGTGTCGACGTTGAGAATGGCGTTGCTCGCCACGGTAAGCGTACCGGCGGCGAGAATCGTCCGGCTGCGATTATTGGCCACGCGGAGATAAGCGTCGAGCGTGCCGTTGATAGCGGCATTGCCGATACCGCCGGATTGCTGGATTTCGATGTCGGCGATGGTATGTACGCGATCGTCGGCGCCAGGATCGAAGTCGATCGTAGCGAAATCGACGGCGAAAATCTTGCCGGAGGTGTAGGTGTAGTTCAGTAAGCTGTCGGCGGGCTGGGCGCGCAGGTTGAGCGTAGCGGAACCGGCTTCGGCCCCGTTGAGGACGATGGTGTTGTTCACATGGGCGTTCCCCGCCGAGCCGAACTGACCGAATTGGAGAGCGCCTTCATTGACCACCCAGCCGCCCTGATAACCTTGGCCGACGCCGCGCGCCGCATCGCTCTGGTCATTGGCAACGACCATGGTGCCGCCGACGCCGAATTTGGTGATGCTGCCTGCGGTGATAAAGCCGTTCACGGTGAGCGTGCTGCCGGTATAGAACAAGGCTTCGTTCGTGCCGGTAACGCCGAACTTGAGGTTCGGATTGATGACGAAGGCGCCGAAGCTGGCGACGCCGCCGATATCAGCGCCGCTGCCGGTGAGCGTGATCGTGGCGTCGTTATTGGCGCCGGTCGGACTGTTGACGGTAAACGCACCGCCGCGCAACGCATAGATGCCGGTTTCAAAGCTGCCCATCGTCGTGGTCGCCGTGACGTTTACTACTTCCGTGCCTGCGCCCGCACCGGTCGGCATGGCGACCATGTCGCCGTCGATGACCGTGGTAATGCCGTTAACGCCGTTCTTCACGAAGCGATGGCCGTTGCCGTCCATGTAGTAGCCCGGCAGCATGCCTACTACGGCGGAAACGGCCGACGGAGCGGGCGCGGCCGTGAATCTCATTTGCGTCTGCGCGACGCCGGCCGTGGCCGTGGCCCCGAAGACGGCCGTGGCAGTCGGAGTGAAGACCAAGGTGCCCCGTCCTGTGCCGGCTCCAGGGCCGGCCGCGGCGCGCGCCACCGAAGCGGCGACGAAGAACGCGTCACCGGTACCTTCGGTACTGAGATAGATTCGCGAGCCGCGATCAAATTGGATCGCACCGACGGTTTCCGTGTTGTCGTTGGCATTGTTGGTTGCTTCAGCCAGAATCGCCGAACCGTCGAGATTGATGCCCGTGTTATCGTCCCAACGGTTGCTATTGGCTCCGGTCGCCGACATGTCTTGGAAGGTCAAGCGGCTGACGGGATGGAAATTGATGTTGGTATAGAAGTTGGCAGTTCCGGCGTTGTTGCGGACGGAGCCGCCGCCTTCGATGCGGAGGCCGCCGTAGACGTCGATGAGTGCGGAAGCATTGGCGCCGAGCGGACCGGCGGCATCAAGCGCGGCCATCGACGACGCTGCACGAAGGGTCATCAAGCGAGCAATGACCGTCTGGCCGGTGTAAGAATTCTGATCCGAGAACCAGACAAAACCCGAGGTCCCCGTGTTCCCGTTAGGACCGAGGAAGGCCTGGTTGCCGATCTGCATATCGGTGGTCGTGCTGCCGCCCAGGTTGCCGATTCCGCCGACCGACAAGTTAATCGTCAGCGTGTTGCCGCTGGTGTGCGTGAAGCGATATACGGGATTCGTACTGGTGCCGCCGATCACGCTGTTCGCCAAATTGGCGAGGCCCGGCGCGATGGACGGCGCGCCGTAGGTCCGATCTCCGCTGGCTCCCAAGTAGAGTCGACCGTTGCCGAGTGTTGCTAAGTCAAGAGCGTTGTTGTTGTTCGCCTCCAGAGCCAACACGGCGACCTGATTCGAATTGGTGCTGCCGGACACGATCATATCTTGGTACTGCGCTTGCGTGAAAACGCCCACCGAGCGGAACACCGAAGCCGAGTACGGCGTACCGGTGAGAACCACTTGCTGGCCCACTCCGGTGTTGATGTTGGCCACGGCCCGCACCTGGATGGCGGCGCCCGGGTTCACGTAGATGTTTCCCATACCGAGGTTGGCGGTGGTGCTGCCGGTGAGTCGATTGCCGAAAGCCAAGAGGCCGGCATTGACATATGTCGCAGCTTCGAGCGTCGGATTGGCGCTGTTGATCCAGAGCACGGCCGTGTTGGTCTTGTTGATGATGATGCCCGAACCGCCGGCGCTGATTGCGCCGTTAAGCGTCAAGTCGGCGGAGTTATTGATGTAGGGGCTGCCGACCAGCGTCGTGGTGCCGCCGAACTCCAGGCTGTAGCTATTGCCGCCGGTGACCGTGAGCCATTGCTGACCCATGGTGAGATTGCCGAGCACGATTTGCTTGGTCGTGCCCGCGGCGACGAGTCCGGTACGATCGACGTTGATCTGAGCGCTGCCGTTGAGAAACACGTTCGGGCCGGCGGAACCGGTATCTTGGAAGACGATGCGTTCGAGATTCGTGTCCGCCGCGCTGCCGATATCGCTGTCGGCACGGAGGTCGAGCAGACCTTGCAGGAGCGTGATGGGGCCGGTGCTGATGCCGCCGAAAGTAATATCGGTACTGGCGCCGGATGCCACGTTCGGCGCCTTGGCGTAAATCCGCAGCGTACCGCCGTGCAACACGGTGCCGTCGGTCCAATTGTTGAGGCTTGTGACATTGGTCAGCGTCATTTCCCGAGTCTTGCCGTCGGCCGGTCCTTTAATGAGCATGCCCGTACCGGTCACTTGGCCGGCGAGGATGAAATCGGACGCAGTGCCGGTATAGGCGTTTTCGACGGCGAACGACGAGCGGCCGTTGAGCGTGGTCGTGCCGTCGATGCGGAAGTCGAAGCCGTTACGGCCGTCGATTCGCAGCAGTTGTCCGATATCGCCGTTGCTTTGGCCGAAGGTCAGTCCGCCGCTGAAATCAATCGTCTTGTTCTGAGAAGTGGCGGCGGCTCCGGCGGATCGATCCGTGCTGATGGTCGCCACGGGGACAAAGTCGCCGAGCACGATGCCCTTATTGAACGTTACGGACGTGCCTGTGAAGTTGACGCCCGTGCCGTCCGTGCCTGCGCGGAGATTCAAAGTCAGGCCGGCCGCATCGAAGTAGATGTTGCCGCCGTTGCCGCCGATCGTCGTAGTGACGTTGGTCGCAACATCGGCCACGTTGCGGTAGTTCAATTCCAGGGTGCCGTGCTGGAAGCGGATATCGCCCGTAAAGCCGGCATTATTGCCGAGGAACTGTAGGAGACCCGCACCGAACTTCGTAATA
>CAZWDN010000006.1:12626-51351 GCA_964633125.1 uncultured Pirellula sp.
CAGGATTTGGCCCGAGGTATCGATCGAGGCAAAAGCTCCGATGGCCGTCGTCCCGTTGTTGTACATCAAGAGTTCGCCGGGAGTGGCGATCGAACCGGCCACGATTCCCGCAGTGATAGTGCGGGTGCCGTTCGAGATGATGCCGCCGCTGCCGATGATCAGCTGCGCGGTGGTGTCCGCCGCAGTTCCCTGCGTGACGTTGCCGTCGAGACGGAGCCCGTAGGTTTCAAAATCCACACCGGCGTTGAGCACTACGTTACCGCTGAAAAGAGTGCGGTCGTTCGGTGCGGTAACCGTGGCAGCGAGCGTCGCCCCCGCCTGCACGCGATCGAAACCAGCGATGGTAAAGCCGGTATCGGCGTTGTACGTGACGAATTGAGTATCCGAGTTGCTGACCATCCAAGGAGCGACCATGCCGTTGGTGACCGCGGGAGCGGCGCCGGTGACCATGACCCGTTCGTCGCTGCCGAGTTGGCTGCCGTTGTGAATGAACTGCACGGTGCCGAAGCCGCCGCGGGTGATCGACGGCGTGCGAAGTTCCGTGCCGCTGCCGATGACGCCGCGCACGACTTCGATTCGGTTGCCGCCGTTTTCCGCGGTGATGACGCCGACCGTTTCGGCGACCTCGACTGCGGGATTGCCTTGCAACCGTAGCACGGTGTCGTGGAGGCTGATGCCGACCGCGTCTTCCCAACGACCTTCCGTAGCGGAAATCGGCAGCACGCCGGCCGACGTGTTATCGAAACGCAACATCGCACCGGGCCGGAGCGTCACCGGAATATTGGAGCCGGATCCGCCGGAGAGGAACGTCCCCTTTTCGCCCGCGACGTTGAGCGTGCCGTAGACCTCGAAGCCCGAAGTCGTCAACGTGCCGCGGAAGTCGAGCGTACTTGAGCGGTTGACGAGCGTGCCGCCGGTGTAATTCTGGTCTTGGAGCAACACGACGGTACCGGTGCCGCCGGACGCAGGCGCGCCGTTTTGGATGGTCATCGGCGATCCGACGATGAGGCTGGACGCCCCTGCCGCTTGGTCTGTCAAGACGTCGGCGTTGCCGTTGCTGCCGAAGAATAGCGTGCCGCCCCCGGCACCGACACGATATGTACCGGCCGCTCCGCCGACGCCGAGACCGGGATGCAATGTGGCGGCGTCATAAGAGCCGTTGGCGCCGACTTGATTCGTCGCCGAACCGAGATACCACATACCGTCGCCGATACCTCGCATGTCGAGGGCCTGAGTGTAGACGGTTCCCAACGCCAAGACGCCGGAGGACGGATTCGAGGCGGAGAGATAGTAGTCGGCCGCAACGTTCTGAATGCCGCCGAGACCGAGCGCACGGAGGCGGACTTGCTCCAGCGAGAGGTCGGCGGCCAAGCTCAGCGTGGCATACCAACTCAGGTTGCTGCCGACATAGTAGTTTTGGCCGCTGCGAAGATTGCCGGCATCGTTGATTTGGAACGTGGCCAGCGGGGCGATGAAGACATGGCCTAGACCGAGCTTGGCCGTATTGCTGAGCGTGACTTGGTTTCCTTCGTAGCTACCGAGCAGGTTGCGACCGCCGCCGGTGAAGAAGGTACCGCCGTCGTACGTGTTTTCGGCATTGAAATAGACCGTGGCGCCGTTACTGCGGCGACTGATGGAACCATTGCCGCTGATCACGCCGTTGAAGGTGACGGCCGTGCCGTCGGCCTGCAAGGTCCAGTCGCGTTGGAAGTTGGTCGTGCCTTCGACCCACAAGGAGCTCAGATTGCTAGAAACGAAGTAACTGTAGGGCGTACCCAGCGCGCCGCGAATCTCCAAGGCGCCGATCACGACGGTTTTATCATCGTTAGTCCCGAGGAGACGATCGGTTTGAATGCGGCCGGAAGAGCTAGAAACAAACTCATTACTGGAGACGGGGAGCGCCGAGCCGAAACGAACGGTCGTGTCGGCGTAAGTCGTCACGCGTTCGGCTGCAGCGGTGCCGTCGCCGTCGGTGGAGAGCAACAAGCCGTAACTGGTCGAGCCGCCGTTGATTTCGACGGTCGCGCTGGCGCCCAGCGGATTTGCGGCTCCCGAGGCGGAGCGGGGATTCAGCGTACCGCCGTAGACTTTCCAGAGTCCGGCGGTGTTCTGATTCACGCCGGACTCGGTGTGACTCAGGACGACGTCGTTGGCCCCTGTCTTCGTGATGGTGTTGCCTGCGGCGTTGACCCGGCCTTGCAGGAAGAGCCGCCCGCCCGCGCTGCGTAACACGGTATCGGCTTGCGAGAACGTCGTGGCCCCTTCGACGAAGACGAGCCCTTCGGTGAGCGTCAGCTGCGGCGCATCGATCGTGAGCGTGCCGATTAGGGCGTTCTGCGTGGCGGCTCGCAGGATGGAGGTGGTGTTAAAAGGAAGTGCGATGCCGTCGGTAAACGCATTGGCGGCGACGATGACGTTGTAACCGGCGGGCCCGCCCCAGCGGAGAACATCGATGCCGTCGACGACGTCGTTGGTCGTCTGCGTTCCGTCGAGCAAAGCGGCACCAACGAGTCGGAGATCGCCGCCGGCCAGGGTGATGTTGCCGGTGCCGAGGGCCGTAACAGTTTGGGCCTCGAGACGCCCCAACGGAGTGGCGCTGCCGGTACCGATCGTGACCCGCCCGGCCTGCACGGTCGTACCGCCGGTATGAGCGGCATGGCCGTTCATGATCAGGACTCCGCTGCCGCTCTTCACCAGGCTGACGACTCCGAGTCCGTCGGCAATGAGACCGGAGAACGTCGTATCCACGCCGAAGCCGTTGCGCGAGGTGAATGTGACGTTGCCGGCAACGTCGCTACTGATGGTGCCGTTACCCGTCAGACCCCCGACCAAAGTATTCAGACCGTTGAGGTCGAAAACACCGGCTTCATTGACGTTGAGCACGTAGTGGCCGGTGACGTCCGTCGTCGAGGCCGGTCGATTCAAATTAGTGAACTGAGCGGCGCCGGATCCGAATCGCAACGTACCGTTCTGCACGCTGAGCACGGGCATTCGGACGGCGTTGGAATTAAGCGTATTCGATGTGCCGGAGAGTTCCAGAATTCCCGGCCCGGTCTTGGTGAAATCACGAGCGGTGACGTTTCCGGTGATCGACGAGATTCCGGTTTGGCCGTCGCGAACGTAGACGAGAGCTTCCGTCAGCGAGGCGCCCGTACCGGTGCCGAACAGCGTGTTTACGTTCAAGCCGGAGGCGGTCGCTCCATTAAAGATGAGGCCGCCGTTGTTGATGCGAAGCAGTTGGGAGCCGTCGAAACTATCAACGTTCGCCGACATCCGTAGCGCGGCAATGTCGATGATGTCGTTCGGGGCCGCCCCGACCGTATCCGCAGCGACGATGTCGCCCACGTTGGTTGCGGCGGTGGTCCCAAGCGTCGCAACCGTCGTAACGCTATGTTCCCGGAAGCCGGTGCCGGCGTCGTAGCGGGTAAAGTTCGCATCCTGACCGACTCCCGCCAGAGCAATGAAGATCGACGGCACGGTCAGAATGTCGCCGCCGGTCAGAGCCGTATTCGTCGGCGCTCCGGTGGTGACGAGCACCTGCTCGGTAGTACCGAGATTGGCGAGCAGGGACGGTTGGATGGTCAGGGTGCCGTAGTTCACGCTGTTGAAGGCGCCGGCACGGACCAAAGCCGTGGAGGCGGTGAGCGTCGACGTCGTGCTCCCCTGATTTAAAGCGATCGCGGCCGCGGGGCCGTAGTTGATCGTCGGGATCGTCAGCGCTTGAGCGACCCCGCCGCCGACGAGCGACAACGTACCGCTATTGAGAGTGGCGCTGGTGACGGCGAACGGAGTGCCGGAGGTCGCGGTCGTCGAGACGACGCCGCCGGTATGACCGAAGAAACCGATGCCCGGGTTGAGTTGCTGTCCGCCGCCGAGAGTGAGGGCCGTGATCGTGTTCGCGGAGTTGTTCAACGCGAGCGTGCCGGGGCCGACCTTGCGGATGCCGAAGGCGCCGGCGGTTTGCGTGGTCAGGGTGAGCGTTTGGCCGGCGGCGACGTCGATACCGCCGTTGCTGCTGGACAGAATGAATTGACGAGCGGTCGAGAAGCCGGTCGACACCGAGAGGTAGCCGCCGCGCAAGCGGACGTCGGCGGGTCCGAGCAAGTGCGCTCCGCCGGCGGCTAGCGAGGCCAGGCTGCCGAGCGCGGCGTCGCCGTTGACGCGGAGAATACCGTCGTCGATGAATATGCCCGTACCGTAATTGCCGTCGGTCGTGAGCAGATTGGCAACTGTGTTCGTGCCGGTCAGTATCAACATTCCCGAGCCGGTCTTGACCAGATTAGAGCCCTGAGCGCCGCTGTTGCTGAGGTTGCCGGAGAAGGTCACCGGTTCGTAGGGGCTACTCGCCTGGAGAACTCGATTGCGCAACGTACCGTCACTGTTCATATTCCAATTTCGAGTAAACGTCAGCGCGTGATTACCCACAAACTTCCAGGTCGCATTCGCGGCGGAGGAAGTCGCGGCAAAGTCGTTCACGATGGTGCGTGGCCCGCCGATCGCCAAGAAATTGGCGCCGTTGCCGCCTTCGCCGGAGGTCCAGGTCATCGCCCCCGTACCCAACGGACCGCTGATGATCGTGGGGGTATTAGCCGGGCCGCTATAGAGCGTGTCACCGCCGATTTCCACGCGCGTCGAGTTGAACGTCGTGCCGCCGGAATAGGTGTTGATGCCGTAGCCGTTGGAATTTCCGGTCAGCGAGACCGTGCCGCCGTAGCTGGTGGCTGCAGATCCGGTTCCCATCGTCACGAGACCGGTTCCACTGATTCCACCCTGGATTTCCAGGGCGCCGCCGCTGCCGGTGACATTGCTTCCGGAAACCGCTCCCAGCGTCAGGACCGTACCCGTCGCCAACGAGATTCCGCCGGTGAGCACGGCGCGTTCGTTGGTCAGGGCCCGAATGAGGTTTAAGCCGGTGCCGGGCACGCCCGACACGATGATATCGCGACCGACCGTAAACTTTCCGCCGACGCCGAGGCTACCGGGAGCATTCGTCGTTTCGACGCCGAGAACGATCGGCGAATTACTCACGCCGAGTGGACCGCTGACGCCGGGGAGAACGTTGCCGACGACCACGATCTCGCCGCGATCAATCTGCGTATAGCCTTGGTAGGTATTGTTGCCGCGAAAGGCAACCTGCTGCGCACCGCGCTTAATCAGGTTAGAGCCTTCGGCGCCGCTGATGACGCCGGCGACGGGCGATCCGGCGGTGAGGCCGACCGCCATCGCTCCGGAGCCCGTCAGGTTCCAAATGCGCGTGGCCCCCGAGCCGACGACGTCGCTCATGGCGACGTTGCCGTTCAGAACGAGTTCGCTGCCGCTGGAGGTACTCCAATCGCCCTGCAGGACGACGTTGTTATCGAGTGTAATGCTCGCGGTCACGAAGTTATTCGTGCCGAAATCGTAGCGGAGATTGCCGCCGTTGAAGACGAGACGACCGCCGCCTAAGGCGAAATTATTACCGAGCACCAACGTGGAATTGGTATTCACGCGAACATCACCCGTGAGTCCGAGGTTGCGGGTTGCGAGCGTAATCAAGCCGGTATTACCGTTCACGAAACTGGGGGCGTTCCAGGCGAAGTCGCCGGTTTGAGCGCCGATTTCCACGCGTACTTGGTCGGCGGTTCCGCCGGAGAATACGTTCTCGAACAACGGAGTACGCACGGTACTGACCAGGACGGAGCCGAAGTTCACGCCGCTCTGATTGCCGCCGCCGCCCAACAGGTATCGATTGTTCGCGGAAGCGCCGATCACGTCGTTGAAGTAGAAGGCCTCGGACTGCTGCGAGTTGCCGATCCACCAATTCCCGTTGCCCAAGGTCGACGGATTGAGATCCTGACTGTAGTAGCCGTAATCGAGCGCAAGTACGCCGTCGAAAGGTCCCGTCGATTCGACCCTGATCTCACCTGCCAGAGGCGTGCCGGCGGTGACGATCGTCGGCAACGCACCGTTGTGACCGATGCCGATTCCGCCGAGACCGTAGCCGTCCGAACGGAGATACGTTGCGTTGCTCGCAATGTTGGCGTTATCCGCAATGCGCAGCAGACCGCCGGGCTGAATCTCGATGTCGCCCGTACCGAACGGTGTTCCCGCTCCCCGATATCCCGAGCCGACCGTGCTCACGGCCGTCGCATTGGTCGTACCCCAGATCGTCGTGCCTGCGGCGTAATTGTTGCTTCCGTCCAGCAATATGAGAGCCCCGTTGCCGAACTTGACGATGCCGCCGGCGCCGGTCACCGGTCCCGCCAGCGTCGAACGCGAGAAGCCGTTGAAGGTGCCGTTGATTCTCGCCTCGGGGGCCAACGTCGTGGTGCCGCGTACCCAGATTCCACTCTGCAGGGTCAGAGCAATGACGCCGTTGCCGTTCATCGCGGCGGCGCCGGCGGAGTTGGCGATCGTCAAATCCGCCAGACGCGCGTATTGGGCATTGCCGTTGTTGCCGATCGTTGCGTCGCCGCGCACGTAGACGTCGCTGTCGAATAGCGCCTGAGCGCGAACGCTGGAAGCGATTTCCGACGCGGTTCCGGCGGCATTGGCGATAAACGGCTCTAGTACGAGAGCGCCGGCATTGAGAATTACATCTTGGCCGTTAAAGAGCTGCCCCACCGGCACGCCGGTGCCCGAGAACGGCAAACGGGCGAAGAGCGTGCCTTCATGGATGACGACCGGCGCTCCAATTCCCGGATTGATGCTGTAAAGCGTTAATTGGTTCGGGCCGAATTTCGTCAGCCCCTGGGCGGCGTTGATTTGCGCGTAGACGGTGGAAGTTCCAACGCCATTGTATATGAACGCCTCGCCGGCCCCGCCGACGCCGAAGTCGAGGCTCATCGCATTGACGACTCCGCCGGTCACGGGATTGATGATACCGCCGGTGAGAATCAAGCCGCCGCTGGTGAGCGTAATTGAATTGTTCGCAACCGTCGGGCTGATGTTTTGATTCGAGCGTAGGGCATAAAAGACCGGGTCGTCCGCCAGAGTCTTAGCGTTCGTGGTGACGTCGACAATATCGGTGCCGGTAGTCAAGCCGGCGGTCCAAGCACCGGAGACGATCTTGCTGTAGGCAATTTGCCCTGCTCCCGGCGAGGCTGTGCTGAGCAGCGGCTGAAATCCGGTGCCGTTCACAGCGGTCGGATCGTAACCCACGAAGCTCGCGGTCGTTCGATCAATGATCCAAGGTGCAACAACGCCGCCGTTGACCACGCCCGCACCATTGACCGTAGCACCACCGCGAGTAACCGCCGCGCCGTCAATCGTCTGCGCAGTAACGCGCTCGTAGGAGGACGGCGTCGTCGTGTTAATGCCGAGAAAGTTGACGTTGTAGCTGAGAGTCAGCACGCCTCGTTCGGCGCGGGAAATGTCGTCTACGTTCAGTTGAGAGCTGGAATTCGTGTTGTTGCGGAAGACGGAGAGAATGCCGCCTTTGCGCGCCGTAACATCGCCGATAGTCTCCACGGTATTCCAGTTGAGAGCACCGTCGAGACGGAACTGACCGCCGTTGAGATCAATGCCCACGGCGTCTCCCCAACGACCTTGATTTCCGGCGACGACGTTGCCGCCGGTGCCGTTGATGTTGCCGTCGATGAGGCGAATCAAACCGCTCGGACGAAGGATGAGGTTGTTAGTCGGAGCGGCCGCGTCAGCTTTCCAATTGGAGCCCAGCGAGCTCTGAATACGATATTCGCCGTAAATCTCCAAATCCCCGGTGCCGAGCGGCGTTTCGCCGATCGGTGATCCGCCGGTTTCGGAGATCAGCACCGTGCCTTCGGTGATCTGCGTTCCTCCGGTGTAGTTATTGGAGTTTCGAACGATGACGGCATTACCCGTATTAACTGCGGCGCCGAGAGCGTTATTTCTCTGCGGACCGATTTGCAGATAGGAATTGCCCGTGAAAACATTGTCGGCGCCCTCGAAGGCGAAGTTCGTCACGCCGCCGACAATGCGGTAAACGCCGACGCCCGGATTCCAATCGTCGGCGACGCCCGCACCGAGAGTCGTCGCCATGTAGCGGACCGGGTCGTTGGCGAGACCGGACCCCAAGAAGACCGTCCCGTCGCCGATCGTCGCCATATTGAGCGACTGGGTGAAGTAAGGGACCCCGACCTGCAACGTACTGCCGTACGCGCTGCCGAAGTTGGCGGCGGTCAGGAAGGTCGGTTGGAAGTTGTCCATGATATTGACTGCGCCCAGGGCGTTGACACGACTCAGGACGCTCAGAGTCGCGCCGTTTACGCTGGTATCCGCAGCGACGCGCAACGTGCCGTCCGGCATCACGCGAACCGGGCCGGCGCCCAGCGCAGTGCCCGTAACCGCGGTGACGCTAATGTCGCCGCCGATGATGTTCGTACCGCCCGTGTAATTGTTCGTGGGATTGTTGATGATGATGCCGCGCATCGAGCCGTCGCCGAGCTTATTCAAAGCCCCCGAACCGATGATCTGCCCGAACAGTTCCAGCGCGCCGCTGGGGCCGTCGCTATTGGTCAGAAAGGCCGCTTGGCTGCCGAGCAAGGTCGTCGTTCCGGCCACGCGCAGGCGATACAGGTTGCCGCCTGTGAGCGTCAGCGTCGTGTTGGTCATATTCAGGTCGCCGACTTGCAAGATATTACCTTGACCGGTCAGCGAAACGGCAGCTTGATTGACGTTGATCAAGCCGGGACCAAAGACGTTCAACGTAATGCCGTTGCCCAATTCCGCGCCGATCTTGATCACCTGATTGCTAAAGTGCTGGCCGTGCGTGGAGTTGATCGCGGTGTTGGTATTGCTGAACAGTAAACCGAGCGTGCCGCTATAGAGGTTGACCGCCCCCGGCGTACTGCCGTCGAAGCCGCCGAGGCCGAACGCCGTGTTGTTGAGATTGATGCCGCCGGCGGTGTTGACGCCGTAGATATCCGTGCCGCCGGTGAACGAATTATTGGCGGCGTCGGGAGCGGATGAACCGAAACCATTCAAAGTCAAAACGCCGGTACCCGCTTTGTAGAGCTTGACGTCTCCGGCGATGGTCACGCGCGCCGAGGAGTTCACTCCGGAAACGACTCCCAACACGGCTTGCGCTCCGGCCGTGTTGATGATGCTGCCGCCGACATCCATCGTAGCGACCAAGCGGTTGTTGCCGCCGAGCGTTTCCAGCACGATGACGGTGCCGTTGAGGTCGAGCGTGGCGCCGGAATTGATGTTCAGCTCGGTATCCATGCGGCTAAACGGATTCGCGCCGGAGAGCCGCAGCGTGCCGTCCTGAATGCTGACGTCCGCCGAGAAGAAGTTGTTTCCCGAAAACGTCAAAACGCCGCGGCCGAATTTCGTGAATGCGTTCGCGGTAATGGCGCCGGAGATCGCGGCCGCTTCTCCGGTCTTCACATAGACCAAACCTTCGCCGACGTTTCCCGTGCCCGGAACCGTTGCGGACGCAGGATCGAAGATTAAGTTGCTGCTGATCGTGTTGCTGCCGTTGATCAGAATGCCGCCGACGCGGAGGTTGTCGATCGCCGTGATGCGGAGCGTGCTGCCGGAGATGTCGGATGCGGTGCTGAACGCATAGATGCTGTTGGCGGTTCCGGTCAACGCCGGGTCGGCCGCGATGGCGCCGATACCGGTCGGGTTTAAGCCTGCAAGCGTCGCGAAGGTCGTGCCGGAGTAGGCCCTGAATCCGGTCGCCGCGTCGTTTTCCAAGAAGAACGCCGTGCCCGCCGCATCCGCGCCGATCAAGTGCGCGGCGAAGATTCCGTTCGTCAGGGCGGATCCGCGGGCGACCCCGCTGTTGACGGCGTTGGTGACGACGACGCGCGCGGCGTTCGTCGCTCCCGCACCGCCCAGTAGGGTCGCTCCTTCGGTCTCGATGACCAACGTACCTTGATTGACGCGGAGCAAGTTGTCGGCGGCGAACTCGACCGAGAACCCCGTACCGCTCGCCATCCGCAGGTGCATACCGCCGCCGTAGTTGTAGTTGGTCGTGCTGGCGGCGTTGGTCAGCGCGATGTTGGCGCCGGTGTTCACGGCCCGAATCGTGCCGCCGAGCATTTCAATGTTTGTATTGTCGGCGGCGGTAGCGGTACTGTTGGCCCAAGGGGCGCTATTCGCGAACTGGAACGTGCCGTTGGTCATGGCGAGCTGACGCCAGGTGTTCGTGGCCGTGGTGAGCAACGTGCCGGCACCGGTAATGAAACCGTAGTCGAATTCGGTTCCTTGCGAGACGACGCCGTTGACCGTGAAGGTGTTCCCCGCCGTGACGTCAATACCGCCCGAGAAGTTGGTATTGCCATTGTTGTTGAATACCGCGCCGCGATTCGTAGCCCCGGTAAAGGCGATACGAAGCGTGCCGCCCGTATAACGTGTTACGCTAGAAGCACCGCCGATCGTCACGTCGCCGCCGAACGAAAGCGCTGACGTCGTCGCCGCATCACCCAATGCGAACTGGCTGTTGATTTGCAGCACCCCGTCTCCCATGAAGACGCCGGTCATCGCGTTGCTACCGTTCAAAATCATCGTACCGAGACCACGCTTGACTAACGAACTGGTCCCGTCAAACGTCGAAACGGCGTCCTGGGTCAGCGTTAGACCGCCCAGCACGTCAAAATGCCCGTTTCCGCCGTGCATGCTGACGTTGCGCGTCAACGTGAACGAATTCTCCCAAATCGCCAAACCGCCGCCGGGGAGATTGATCGAAGTTGCGTTTCCGAAATCGGCGGTGGAGTTCACGGCGAGTAGACCGCCGTTGACGGTGAGACTGCCGGAGAACGTGTTCGTTCCGGTGAGGAACAAGGTGCCGGCTCCGGCCTTGATGAAGTGATTGCCGGAACCCAAGGCGCCGTCGATGATGCCGCCGTCGGCGTAGACGTTACCGGCGTTATTGGCGGCACCGCCGGGTTGATCGACGCCGAAAAAGATCTGACGTACGACGCCCGTCGAGCCGGGAGCTAAGCTGATCGTACCGGTGAGCCGGAGGTCACTGGCGTTATTCTGGATATTGATGCTGGAGTCGGCCGTGAGCACAAAGTTGTTGCCGATCGTGAGCGGAGCGATCATGCGTAACTGTCCAACCGTGCTATCGGCCTGAATGGTGCCACCGTTGAGGATGATGTCGCCTGTGCCGACCAGCGCGTTGCGATCGCTCACGCGCAACTGATTGTTGGGATTGATCGTGGTCGTGCCGGTGTAGGTCATCGGCGCGTCGTATTGCACCGTGCCGCCGCTGTTGTTAACGACCTGCGCCGCGCGCCCGAGATCGTCGCCGGTCATCGACACGCCGATGACCGCCCGATTCGCGCCTGTGAGCGGACTGGCGATTCGCAACGTGCCTTGACCGGTACCCAACAGGAATCGGCCGTCGGTGGTCGGCGACAGCGTGCCGGTATAAATGCCGGTATCACCGAGAATCGAAGCCAGATACACGTCGCCGCCCCAAAGCGTCGATTGATCGAAATTCTGGCTAAAGCCGACGGCGCCGATACCGAGTGCGCCCTTCCAACCTGCGGCCGTCGAGTTGACGGTGACGGCCGGCAACAACGTGGGATCGCCCACATAGCTCAGGCCGATGCTGGAGATTCCGCCCAAATCGGAGTTCAACGTGAGCTGGCCGGCGTTGATGTTCGTGGGAGCCGCCAGGCGAATCGTGCTGCCCGGGTTCATCGTGACCGCACCGGTGCCAAACGGCTTGGCGGTGCTCGAAGCATTCAAACTCATGAACGATCCGGCGTAAGCGGTGAGCGAGCCTGAGTAACCGCTCGAATCGCCGCCGAGATAGAGCCGTTCATTCATGAACTTTTCCAGATTCCCGACGCCGCTGACGGCACCGTTGATTTGGAAACCATGCACGACCGAGAACTGAGCGTCGGCGTTAAGCGCCAGACCGCCGTAGGCCGTCGTGATGTTGCTGCCGCTGACGTTTTGCATCCAAACCACGACGGGTGCCGTGCTTCCGGTACGGGGGGCGACCGTCAAATTATTGAACGCTGCGCCGCCCGCATTGTCGTTGCCGATACGCGCATCATTGAAGAACGTGACGTTGTTGTTGTGGCGCGTGGAGCCGGCGAGGCTTAAGATTCCGCCCCACATATGGATATCGTTGGCCGCGCCGGTGAGCAGACCGGCGCCGGTCGCGCTCGTGAGACGAACGTCACCGGAGTTGATCGTCAGCGGTCCCGTAAAACTATTCACGCCTCCCAACCGCACGCGGCCGTCGCCGAAAAAGGTAATCCCGTTACTGCCGGTAATGTTGCCGTTGAGGCGGATGATGCCGCTGGTACCGCCGGTGGTGGCTAAGTAGAGGAGCCCCTCTTGTGATCCGAACGCGAAGTTCGCGGTGTGCGTCACTTCATTATTCGCCGTATGCACCAACTGCAGACCGGCGCCCTGACCGACGGCGGCCGTCGAACCGATCGTGATCGTGAAGCCGCCGTTGTTCAACAATTGAGTGTTGGCGGTAGTGCGCAAGCGCAAAGCCTGCATGGTCGCATTGGCGGTCATCGTCGTGGTGCCGGCGATGTTGTTGAAGTCGACGATCTGCCCGGCCGTGGCGGCCTGCAATGTCGCGGCGTTCGTCGGCGTGACGTCGAATGCGGCGGCTTGAACGCCGTGCGTCGCATCGTAGGTGGCGAACAGAGGCTGGGCGGAGTCGGCCAAATTCGCACCGCCCCAGATGACGATATCGGCGCCGATCATGTCGTTCGTCACGGTGGGGTTGGCCGTGGCAATCAGCTTCTGGGTACCTGCGGCGCCCCCCAGCGTGCCGGCGATATTGGAAATGCTTCGGATTGTGAGAGTTCCCTGCCCGAGGCGATTCAAGGAACCGGTAGTGAGCGTAGTGAGACGCGTAGCTTGCGTCGTAGCATCATTATCGAGACTCAGCGTGTTACCGCCTTGATAATCGAGCGAGTTGATCGTCTGTGAGGAGGTGGCGCCCAACGTGGCGCCGTCGCCGATGAGCCGCAACGTGGAACTAGTGAGATCGATGTCGGTGGCCGGTAACAAACGACGATCCACATTGGCCGTCGTGACTGCGGAATTGTCGAGCAGCAGCGTGCTGCCGCCGTAGAGACGGAAATCGTTGTTGCCGAATTGTGCGGCGGAGGTAGCGTCGGTACTGATCGTTCCCCCCAGCGCAGTCACGATGCCGGTGCCGATCGGAGTCGTGACGGTTCCGTTGATATTGAGCGTCACGCCGCGATTGACCGTCACGGTGCCGAGCGTCGTGTCGTTATTGACGCGAACGGAAACGGTCCCCGTGCTGGCCTGGCCGACGTTGTTGCCGGTGAAACCGATGGCATTCTGGTGATCGAAGCCGAACACGAGGTTGTTCGTAGCGCCCGCACCGCCCAGGATATTGGCGTTCGTATCAAGGATGAGGTTGCTGCCGCCGGAGGTCAAACGCAGGTCGCCGGAAACGCCGTTGTTCAGAATTCCACGGTACGTGCGATCGAAGCCCAATACGTTCCCCAACCAAACGCGATTGCTGCCGTTGGCGACTTGGGAGAGATCGATATTCGCCGTATTCACGCTCGTATTCACACCTGTCGTGTCGGTAACTCCGTCGATGCCCAAAACCATGCCCGCGATCGGAGCGTCGAGCATATTGAAATGGGTCGTAGCGTCGATGTCGACGTTCCCGCCGTAACCGACCACGGGGAGAATAAAGCGTGAGGTCCCCAATTGCCCGACGAGATTCAATCCGCCGTTCGTCGTGATATCATCAAGCACGAACCGGTCCGCCACCGAAAGGGCGCCGCCGGCCACAAAGGTCGCGCCCCCGCCGCCGGATGAACCAAGCACCAACACGCCGTCGCGAATCACCGTCAAGCCGGTGTGTGTCCCGCCGGCGCTAACCGTCATACGCCCCGCGCCTTCCTTGATCAGCGAGCGATTTCCACCGTCGTCGCTGACGGAACCGAGAATCAGGTTCGACCGAGTTGCGGTGGCGTTGGCCCCGACGTCGAAGACGTTCGTGTGCCCGCGCAACTCCGTGATGCCGCTGAATCGGAGGCTGTGACTGTTTCCCGAGGTGACTTGGAGGATGCCGCCGTTGAACGTGAGATTGTCGAGCACATGCGTAATTCGATCGCCGGCACCGCTAATAAAGTTGCGGTCGACGTTCATCCGTGCGGCACCTTGCAGGATGACGTCGTTGTTGCCGGAGTAGGTCGCCGTCGTGTCCGAGCCGGCGGCGTTGTTATTCAAGCTGAAAATGGCCAAGTCGGCCCGACCGTTGCCGTTGAGCGTGATGCCGCCGGTGCCGGTGCCGAGAGAGGTGGGCGTCGCGCTATTGGCGCCGCCGATACTCAACGTACCGAAAGTGACGATCCAATTGCCGGTGTACGGATTGGTGACGGCATCAATGTTCAAACGGAGCGTACCGGCCCCGTTCTTGATCGTGTTACCGGCCCCCGAGTAGGAAACCTGGGCGTTGGAAACACCGTTGACGTCGAGAGTGCCCGTGAAAATATCCCAATCGACGTCGTCATTCAGAATCAGCGGAGCTTGGATGACGGTGGTCGCCGAATTCAGTTGCGTGATAAACGCGTGTCCGGAAGAGACGTCGAACGTGAGAGTATTGACGGGGGAACCGGCAAACGTGAAAGCGCTGCCGCCGAGCGCATCGCCGATTCGCAAGCCGCCGAGCGTAATGGGCGCATTGAGCGTTACGGTTCTAGCCGCCGTGATGTCGTTGCGAAACTCGGCGATGTCGTCGATTGCGTTCGGCGTGATGCCGCTCGCCCAATTGGCCGGAGTTCCCGTCCAGTTGCCTGGGCCGTTCAAAATCCACGACCCCGTGGCTGCGAACCCGGGAGTGCCTCCGAAGAAGACTGCGATAACGGCCACACCGACCACCACGTGATGCGCGAATTGCCGCCGGAGGCGAAGTCGCGCAGCGATGCTCGATCGCCTCCAATGTACGAGACCGCCGATCAGTCGTTGCGGCGCTGCTTCAATCCCCGACACAACTCGCCGAACGCCGCTCGGCGAACACGTACGCAGCGACGCAACGACCGCCTGCGAGCAGCCGTGAAATGACGAATGAATGACGGCAATCGCAACGAAGAGCGTGTCGACCGAAACGTGAATCGCAAGCGAGAAAACTCGCGTGAAGGCGCGACCCACGGCACTCGGCGCAACAATGTCGCTGGAGTTGACCACTCCGCTTCGAAACGTGCCCGACTTTGGGTAACGGCAAAGCGACTCATCGGCGCGACCGGGAGTTCGGCTATTTTTCATAATCATTTAACCGGCTACAGCAGAGACAGGTTACGGATTCCGACTCACCCGTTCAGGCGACGGACGTCGGAAAACACATTTCACAAACTCGCGGCGGCGCAAGGACGAAAAGCCGGGCCTTGGTTCGCTGGTCGACGACAACTCGTCGTGACGGACGTCGCTCACTCGAGAAAGCGCCGTCCGGTGCGGCCATCGACCCCGACAATTCTTCATAGCCAAGCCCTGCGAATTAACATGCGCATGTCGTGCATGAACGAACCAAGTGAAGGTGGGCCGACAACGACAACGTGCTGCGGCCAATTGATTGCCGACATGAACGCTACGCGACCACGACAAGCAGACCTGCGAAATCGTGTCGCTATTTGGTTACATGCTGTCGACTATAAGTGCGAAGTTTTGGCCTTCCACGTAAATGCGCGGCACAAAAAAAGTAAAAAAGGCGGCGCATATTCGCGACAAAACAGCGTCACATTGTCGCACTTGCGTGCGCAATGTTTTGGTCGCATTCACTTCGCTCGGAGAACTTCGAGAACTCAAGGCGACGGAGCGGCTGGCGAAGTAGGTGCGTCCAAATATCGCACATCGTCGACATTCTTTGCGCCGAGACATTTCGTCTCCTATAACTCGAAGCAGTGCCGTTATGACGCAGTCGTCGACCACGCGCGAGGCGCCAGATGCGAGGGCACGAATCGTCGTGGATGACGGCGGTGCGATGAGTCCCATTTGACGCAATCGCGTGATGCCGCGCCGTCGGTGCGACCAAGCCCGATCCTTGAAGGCGGAACGGGTTTGCACTTGTGTCGTGATAAGAGGCCGCAGAAGATCGGCTGAGTAGCGACGCGAGAATGTTCGGCGACCGTAATGGAAAGCATGCCGCACCGCGTACACGGCAGGGAGCGGCGATCGACGCTGCTCCTCGAACATTACCGGCACTCTCGGCCTTCACGAACTGACCCGGCCGACTCGACCGCGATCAACGCAGACGTAAAACGGCCGTTGTCGGAGCAGTTCGTCGGCCGCAAGTCCGACGCGAGAAACATGCGGCACACCCGGGTTTTCCTCGTTCCCGCATGCCGAGTACGCAGCCTACTCGGCGACCAGCGATTCGTCGGCAGCCGGCGTTTTCTCCACTCCCTCTTCGGCCGCGGCGTCGTTCCGACGCTTGCGGCGATATCCGGCGAAGCCGAGCCCGGCCAAGCCGACCAGCAGTAGGCTGCCCGGTTCCGGGACGGCCGAGTAGTTGATGTAGAGCTCGTTGTTATACGCGCTGACCCAAAACTGGCCGCCCACCGTCGGCGTCGGGTACGAGCTAAACACGCCGGTACCGAACGTCGCGTCGCCGCTGTGCGTCGTCGAGACGTTGAAGTAGGGCGTCAGGTCCGTGTCCACCAACGGATTCAACGCCGAACCGCCGTCGATCTGAATCGCATTCGCCGTCAGCCATTTCCACGTGTAAGCGTAGGTCCGACCGTTCGCCTCGTGCTGACCGAGGTTCGATTCGATTCCCGTCAACGAATTCGGCAGGAACTGCGTCGCTCCCGTGTTCACGCCGTAGCCGTTGCTCCCGTCCCAAGAGTTCACGTACAGGTCGAGCTTGCCGCCCGAAAGGCTCAGGTTCACGCTGCTCGAGGCCAAAGAGACGTAATCCCAGTTCGTACCCGGCGACGTGTCCGTACCCTGCAGGTTGGCACTCGCACCCTGGAAGTCGAAGATCAGGTTCGCGTCCGCACTGAGCGTGGTCGTCGCGGCGCTCGTGCCCGTGAACTGCCCCACACCGTTGTTGCTCGCGCCATTGCCGTTCGTACCCGCGCTGAACGTCCCCGTCGACGTCACCGTCAATGCGCCGCCGATCGTCCCGGTGCCGTTCAGCGTCGCGTCCGAGGCTGAGCCGACCGTCACCCCCCCCGTGCTCAGCGAGCCGTTCACGCTCAACACGCCCGCGTTCACAGCCGTCGCGCCGTCGTACGTATTAGCACTCGTGACGGAGAGCGTCAGGACGCCCGCCCCCAGTTTCGTGAACGTCCCCCCGCTGCTGGTCAAACCCGTGCCGTACGACACGTTCTGACCGTTGGTGTCGATGCTGTAAGCCTGGCCGGCGCCCGCGCTGAAGCGACTGGAGTAATCGGTCGTGTTGTTCACCGAATACTGCAACGTGCCGCCGCCGAAGCCGATCGCGCCGACCGTGCCGAGCGCGTCGGCGCTGTTGACCCTCAAGGTGCCCCCATTGATGGCCGTGCCGCCGGTGTAGGCGTTCGTGCCTTGCATCACGAGCAAGCCCGCGGTGGTTTTGGTGAGCGTCGCCCCGCCGTTCAGTTCGGCGAGGTTCGACAACGTTCCCGCCTGGGCGTTGAAAGTGATCAGGCCCGCGCCGGCAGCCCCGATGGTCTTGGCGTTCATGTTCAACACGCCGCCGTTGAGCGTGATCACGGCGTTCTCGGTGCCCGCGCCTCCCGTGCGCACGATATTTCCCGTCACCGACGTGGTGCCGCCGGTCAGGGTCATGTTCGACGTCACGGTCCGCCCCGTTCCAGCGTTGGCCATGTTGATCGCCGTGCCGCTCCCGGTGCCGATCGCGACGTTGCCGCCCGTGACGTTGAAATCGGCGATTACCGTGCCGCCGGCGCTGGTGTTTATCGCCATGGCGAGCGCGCCGATCGTCGTCGTCGGGACGCCGAGGGCCGCACTGTCGCCGAGGTTGACCGTCGCCGTCGCGTTGCCGGTTCCCGTCGAGGTGCGGCTCGCCATGGTGAGCGTGGTCACGTCCAGCGTGCCCTCGTCAAAGGAGAAGACGGCGGTGGTGGAGCCGGAGTTCAGGGTTCGATCCGCCATCGTCAGGGTGCTGACGAGCAGGTCCGCGTCATGGTTGGTAAAGTCCACGGTCGCCGAATGACTATTGGCCGTGCTGAACGTGCTGGTGCCGATATTCATCGCAGCGCGGCTGGTGCCGTCGGCGGCGCGCAGGTCAATCGTTCCGGTCGCGGACGCGAAATCAAGAACCGCGCCGGCGCGAACGACCCCGCCCACAATGAGAGTGTTTGTGTTCAGGACGTTGGTTGCAGAACCCAAGCGCAGGGTCTGGGTGGAGTTCGTTCCTTGTGACGCCACCTGAATGGTTCCGGCGGTGATGATGTTGTCCGTCGCGAGAATCAGCGTCGATGGTCCGGCATTGGCCGTGGGCGTGCCGATGTCTCCGACTCGGAGTATGCCGGTCGCACCGAGGTCGACCTCAAATGAAGCCAGTCCGCTGAAATCCGCGGTCGCTGCGTTGGTATTGGTGCCGCCCGTGGCCCCACCGACCTGGAAGGTGCCGCCGTCGTTGTTATTAACAAAGTTACCGCCTCCCGTGGCGGAAAAGAGTGTGGTGGATGCGGCGGCGTTCGCGCCAAGAGTGACGGTGCCGTTGACGGTGAGCGTGTCCCCCGTGTCCACAATCAGATTGTTTGTCACGCTGCCGCTGTTCGTCTGTGACAATAGCGATCCGATCGTTTGGTTGAAGCCGTTCAGATCGAGCGTGCCCGCGGTACCGCCCGTGCCGAGGCGAACCGTGGTGCCGGTCGGCAGCGCATCGTTCACGCCGATCATGAGCGTGCCGTTGTCCACCTGCGTGACGCCGGTGTAAGAACTGACTCCATTGACCATCCAGGTGTTGGCGTCGGTCTTATTGAGCGTGAGCACGCCGCCGATTTCCGTGAGCGCGCCGATGCTGTTGAGGAGCACGGTATTCGAGCTGCCGCGCAGCGTGAGCGTCTTGTTGCCCGACATCTCGAAACGCGCGCCGCCCAGTCCCCAGGCGCCGCTGCCGTCGGCCGTCAGCGTGACGCCGCCGGTGGTGCCCTGCATGCCGATGAGTCGATTGCTGCTATGTCCGACGCCGTTGTAGGTCAACGTGGTCGCGGCGGTCGTGAGCCCCATGCGAATGATGCCGGCCTCGGCCGTGGTCGGGGCACCGAGCGAACTGGCGCCGCCGCCGACGTTCGCCAGCGAGCTGATCACTAGCGTACCCGCCTGGATTTCCGTCGTGCCGGTGTAGGTACTATTACTGGTCAGCGTGATGGCGTTGGTTTGCGTCTTGAGCAAGCCTCCCGTGCCCGCCAGCAGGGCGTCGATCTGTGAGTCGGTGGTGTGATTGAAAAAGAAGCCAGTGGAAGCGGTAATCGTGCCCGTGCCCGAGAGCACCGGGGCCGCACCGGCGGTGGTCACTAGTCCGACGGTAACGTTATTTATGCCGAGGTCCAGCGCGGCGCCGGCGCCGATACTCAGATTGCCGCCGATGCCGAGGGCGTTGTTGGCGCCGACTATCAGCGTGCCGCCGGTCACCGTGGTGCCGCCGGTATAAGAAGCTGCGGCGTTGAGAGTGAGCGTGCCCGCCCCCGCCTTGGTGAATCCGCCCACTCCCGAGCCGACGCTGCCGGCCAGCGCGAGGTTGAGGCTGTTGGTGTCGATGGTGCCGCCGCCGTCCAGCAAGGTGATGGTACGGAGCGAGAGGTCGTCGCCGGAGTAAACCGGCCCGGGCGTATTCGAGAGACGCAGGGTTCCGCCCGCAAACACGAGGCCGCCCGTGTTGCCGCCGATGTTGTCCAGATCGGAGATCTCCAACGCGCCCTCGTTGATGGTCGTTTTGTTCGCGCCGCCGCCCGCGGTGTTGATCAGCGCGGAGGCGAAGGCGAGCGTACCACGGCCGGATTTCGTGATGTCCGCGCCAGAAGTGAGCGGCGAGGCGATGGTGGCCGTGAGCGTGGAGGTCGTAGCCGCCGAGGAGGGATTCACCACATGAAAGACATATTCATTGGTGCCGCCCACGGTGATGCCGGAATCGAAGCCCCCGAGGGTGGTGTCGTAGGCCGTGCTGGCCGCGCCGCCGGTGACGGTGAAGAGGAGGGCACCGCTGGTGATGGTCAAAGACTGGCCCGCGCCGCTGCCGGTGACATCCAAACCTGCGAAGGCGGTGTTGTCGATGACCAGGGCGTTGACCGTCGTTCCGACGATCCCGGTCAAATCCACGCCGAGGGATTCGCGGGCATTGTCCGTGGCGGCTGCCAAAGCGATGGTGTCGTATTCGGTCGCAAAGGCGAGCGGGCGGAAGCCGGAGCCGCTGACGTAAGTGACCAGAGAGTTGCCCATGTTGCCGACTGCGAGAGCGCCGATGGTGGACTCGCCGATGGCCCAGGGCACGATGCTGATATTTTGAGAGGCCCCTGCACCACCACCGCCGACGAGGTTGGCGACATTGGCGATGAAGGCGGTCTGGTTGGTGGCATCACCGATGCGGAACTCGTTTTCCTGGCCTGAGGAACCGCCGAGATTCGTGCCACGCACGTTCAGCGTCGAACTGTTGAGGCGCACCAGATTGGTTGCGATGATGTCGGAATCATCGTTGGTGGTCGTCGCTTCCATGCCTACATAGTTCGCACCCGAGGCTGCGGTGACGACGCCCACGGTTTCGTCCAGCGTCCCGTCCTGATCCGTGCGGAGAGCGAGCCCGCGGACGATGGTCTGGCCACTGAAAGCACCGTCGGCAGAATTCAACGTGATCGTGGTGGTGTCCAGGATGCGCGTGCCGGATCGGGTCGTGCCGTTGTTGTCGAGGAGAAGGTTGCCACCTTTGTTGATGATGAACGAGGAAGCGTTGATCTGACCGATGCCGCTCATCTGGAGGAGGCCGGAGTTGATGATCACCGTACCCGTGAAGCCGGTGCTGAGATTGGACAGGTTGAAGTTTCCAAGGCCCTGCTGCAGGATCAGCGAACCGGTGCCGGTGAAGAAGCCGGCGAAGGTTGCACTGGCACTGTTGTTGTTCGTCAATGTGTGGCTGCCGATGTCCACGGTGCCGTAGTCGCCATCCGTGGCACGCTGTCCGCCTTGAAGTCGTCCGATGGTCTCATCCGCGAGCAATTCCAAGGTAGTGGGCCGACTGGCGGAGAGCGTGACGACCGAGGTGTCGCCGATACCGTTGCCAGCAACCCTGAGGATGCCCTCCTGAATTTCGGTCACGCCGGAATAAACATTGTCGCCGGAAAGGAGCAGGGTTCCCGTGCCGGTCTTCGTCACCCCGTGGTTGATGCGGATGTCGGAACCAATCTCGAAGCTCTGGTTGCTGTCCTGGGTGATGACGAGTTCGGTCGCGCCGGAGGCCAGTGTGCCGCCCGTCAGAGAGGGGGTTCCGCCCACGTTGCTGGTGATGAGGAAACCACCGCTGCCGATGATGAGGACGCCCGTGTTCGACAGGACCACATCGGAACCGCCTGCCGCATTGAAGCGCAGGCTATTAATGAATGCGCTCTGGAGTGTGCCGGTGAAGCCGGTGGTTTCATCGGTAATATGATCGCCGGGAAGCCAGGTCGTAACGTCGTTCTTCGCCGTCGAGGCGAGGGGGACGATGTTGCCGAGACCTACGCCCGCAGTATCCTTCGTGGCAAACCAAGTCCCTGTCCCGTCCTCCAACGTGGCGTAGGCCGCATCGGCGGTGACCGTGGCGCCCGTTCCGAGCATGCCGAAGCTGCTGTTGGGACTCGTGGTGGTAATACCGTTAGTGGCGCTCTGGGTGCCTGAAGGCAGGATAAAGCGAATCGTGCCGTCCTGTGCGAGATTGCCCCGTGTAACGGCACCGAGGTTCAACACGGCTTGCTGCCCGGTGCCGCCGGTGACCTGGATGGTGCTGGAGCCGCCGGTGGCGAGGGTGAGGCCGGTGACGCTCTGCGTAGTGGCCGCGCCATTGTTGCCGAGAAGATTGACCCGAGCCCCGCGCATGTCGAGCGGTTGGCTCGCATTGATCTTGGTAGTGTTACTGAGCGTGTAATTAAGGATCAGCATACCGTCGTAAACGATGGTGTCGCCGGTCGAGGCGAGGCCGCTGTTATTGCCGGTGAGCGTCACGGTGTTGGAACTGATTTTTTCCATCGCTTCGGTGGCTGTGGACGGAGAGGCGAGGTTCGCGTTCACGGTGCCGCCGTAGATGTCAAAATTGCCGGTGACGGTGAGCGTCCCGGTGCCGTCGACAAGGCCCGAACGGTCGAGGTTACGGTTCCCCAAGATGAACCCCGTAACCGTCTGGCTGAAGCTGTTCATGTTGACGGTGCCCAAGCCTGCTGCGTCGGTGCCGATCCGGAGTTCATCGAATTCGGTGGCGACCACGGCATCGTTTGCTCCCAGGTTAATCACGCCGTCAGTCGTGGCGCGCAGCGTGCCGGAAGTGAGCGTCGGCGTGTTGAAGGAGAGCACACCGGTTCCATTCAGGTTCAGCGTCGCTCCCGTCGTGACGGTAAAGTCGTCGCGCACCTGCAACAATCCACTGTTCACATTCAGGATGGTGCTGGAACCGCTGACGACCATGTCATCAGCGACACGACTGGTCGCGGTGGTGATCGTCCAGGTGCCGCCGTTGACGGTCATATCGGCAAGGTCGCCGGCCTGGCTGATTCCGCCGCTGATGAAGCCCAGGCTGCCGGCGGTGCCGGTGAGAACGAGGTTGCTACCGTCCGCGGTGTTCCCGATAGTGATGGGGCCGGCGTAAGTGACGCTGGTGCCCAAACCGGTGCCGTTGGCGGACAGCGTGAGTACTCCCGCGCTTGCATTGATCGGGCGGTCCGTGGATTGAGCGCTGGTCCCGATGAAACTCAGGATGGCGGAACCAGAGACGTCGATGGCCGTGCCCCGGCCGAGACTGCTTGCCGCGCCGCTGATCCCAGTGACGGTGTTAAACTCCAACGTTCCGGACGCCAGAGTGACGTTCCCGGTGAAGGTGTTCGCTCCGGTAAGGCGGATGATGTCATTGGACACTCCCCAGCCGCCTGCGTCGTCATTGATCGCAAGCGTGTAGCCGGATCCGCCGTCGGAGATGATGCTGGAGATGATCACCAACGAGTCCGCATCGCCTCCATCCACGGAAACACTGCTGTTACCGCCGAGCACGACGCCGCCGGCGATGTTGAGCGTGCTGGCGGCATCGCTCACGGTAAAGCGGGCCGAGGCGCCCGTGCCGCCGGAGCCGAGAGTGGTGACCCCATTTTGGTTGACGACGTAGTCGCTGCCGAGAACCGCGCTGATGTTGTCGATCAGCACCTCTCCGATGGACCCCGCCGCAAAGGTCAAGGCACCAGTGCGATTGAGAGATTGGCCGTTGATGTTCCGGTAAATCAGACGACCAAACTGGTTAAACGTCACCGCACCGGTGTGCCCGGCATTCGCGGCGGAAGTCGGGGTGGAAGTGAAGTCCACGGTTCCACTATCAAATGCCAACTCGCCGTCCCAGGTATTGGCCAGGTTATTGATGGTTAGAGTGCCGACCTCGGCATTGCCCCCCACGAGATTGGCCACGGTTTCGTCGCTGCTAATCGTAAGCCTGCTCGAGCCGCTGATGACCCCGGTGAGGGTGATGCTTCGCGAAACGGTAGTGCTGACGGCGGAATTGCCGTCCCGCAGGTTGATGAACGAATTGCCGCTGACATTTACCGTACCGCTGTAGGTCTGGGTTGCCGTACCTGCGGAAAGCGTGCCGCCGTTGAGAGTCAGGTTGTTGGCCACGGTGCCCGCCGTGCCGTTGTAGTAGAAAGCGCCGGTAGCGTTCACGGCGACCGTAGCGAGGTTGCTGTTGATCGTGTTGCCGAGAGCGGCGCTGTTGAGGATTTCCAACGTGCCCGCGTTGATGGCGAAATCCGCCGTAACGCCGCCGTTGAAGATCGGGTCGGCGGCGGCGGTGAGCGTGACCTTGCCGAGCCCTGTCTTGGTCACGTCGCGTTCCCCCAACAGCGAGCCGAGGGACAGGACGGAACCGGCGTCCGTCACATTCCAGGTCTGGCTCGCAGCCAGACCGCCGAGGCGCACCGGGCCGCTGACGGTCACCGTCGCGGGCCCGCCGGTCGTGATCTTGATACCGTCCGTCGCCAACTGCGGCGCGATCTCGAGGCGGTTGGTCGTGATGAGTCCGGGGTCGATGGTTACGGATACGGGAGTGGCGGCTCCCGCCTCAAAGGTGAGCGAGTTCACTTTAAAGTTCTGCTCGAGCGTCGTTACCAGCGCACCGGAGCCGATGCCGTCGTAGGCGAAAATTACGTCGGTGCCTTGCCCGGGAGTGGAAAGCGCCGGAGTGGCGCCGGCCTTATCCTGGGACCAGTTGTTCGCGTTGGCGTTCCAGGTGTTGTCCGTCAATCCGCGCCAGTAGGAGGAGCCGGTGATCAGCGTGCCGGTGGTGATAAATACGCTGTCGTTGTTTGCCGTGAGGGTAATGGAACTGAATCCCCCCGGCGTGGCGCCGAGGAGATAGTCGGTGTTGGCCAGCGGTCCGCTGGTGAATCCGCCGTCCACAAAATGGAGCAACTCGTAGGTCTGGCCGGCATTCAGTCCCGTGTCCGTGAGATTGAATCGAATCTGATTCCCGGCAAAAAGGCTCAGCGTTCCGCCGGTGAGGAGAGTGAAGGTGTCGGTGTTCAGTTCGTCGCCGTCCACAGTGAGGTCGCCGACATTGAGGTTCAAGGTGGTTAGCGTGCCGCCGCTGGAGCCAAGCTGGAGAGTGGTGAGTCCGTTGAGCTTGCTGCCGGCTCCGTCGAGCAGGTTGAGCGTGTTGCCGTTCTCGACGATGACGCTGGTGATGGCGGAAGGGACGGTGATGCCGCCGGAAAGCGTCAGGGTCGTCGCGGTGCCGGTCACGCTCAGTCCGGTGGTACCGTTGAGCGGAGAAGCGATGGCCAGCGAGCCGCCGTTGACGTTGGTGGTGCCCTGGTAAGTCAGCGTCACGCCGGCGGGGATACTCACGACGGCCGTGCCGGTTTTGGTGATCGACAAGGCGCCGCCGCCGCTGTTCTGGATGGCGTAGGCTCCGATGCCGCCGCCGAAACTCACGGCGGAGTCGTTCGCGCCGAAGGTGAGCGAGGCCGCCGTTGCGGAGGTGTTGTCAATGATCGCCGTGCCGGCGGCGTTCGCGGTCAGACCGTTGATGGTTTCGTTCTTGCCGTTGAGGTCGAGCGTGGCGGTCAATCCCAAACCGGGATCGATGATGACGACATTGTTTGCCGGGTTCACAGCACTGTTGGGAATGACCTCGTTCGCGCCCAGCCTCAAGGTTCCCGATGTAATGGTCGTCCTGCCGGTATAGCTGTTGCCGGAGTTGCTCAACGTGAGACTTCCCGTGCCCGCGTAGGCGAGCCCGAAGTCGAGGTTGGAAACGACGGTGAACGGGCCGCTCAGAATCGTATCGCCCGAACCGTCGAAAGTGACGAAGCGGGTGGTGGTGCCGACGGTCGCCCTGTATTCGCCGGCGAGAGTAAGAGTCTTGCCGGACACGATGTTGTTCCGGATAGCGCGGGTCGTGCTCGTCGTGGAGGGATCTGACCAGAGTCCCGTCAGAGTGAGACTGTAATCGCCCGTGAAGCCTGCAACGGTGCCGCTCGTCGCGGACTGCGTGATGGGATTGGAAATCGTGCGATCGCCCCCGTAGGCGAAAATGGTGCCGTTACTGATCGTCAAGGTGCCGGTGCCGTCCCCCAACGCGTTGTCGTGGCCAGTCCCCAACGCTCCGCCGGTCACCGAGATTCCGCCGGAGAAGTCGTTGGCGCCGTTGGTCAATATCCAAGTGGCGGAGCTGTCCAAGGTGATGCCCAAGTTCCCGCCGTTATTCGACAACTGGCTGGTGATCATGTTGCCCCCGGCATTGACGCCGCGCAGGAACAAGGTCTTGGCCCCGCCGGTCATGTCGTTCGCCACGTTGGTGAGGATGAGCGGACCGACGCCGTCGGCGTGAAATTGCACGCTGCCCGTGGTGGTGTTGAGGCGGATCTTCCGGTCGCTAGTCTCCCCGAGGCCGACGTATTCCAGAATGCCGGCGCCTGTTCCGCCGTTGCCGATGGCAATGGCACCGGCATCCGTGTTGCCAAGCGTCGAGTCGCCGACGCTCGTCGCTCCCGGCGAGGTGCTGAGTCCCAGGCTCTCCACCACAAGAGTGCCGGCTCGAAGCAGAGTCTGGCCGGTGTAAGTATTGGCACCGCGCAGATTCAGGATGCCCGCGCCTTCCTTGGCAAGGCTGCCCGCGCCGGTGATGACGCCGCTGATCGTCGCGAAATCCGAACCGACACTGGTGAAATCACCGACGTTGATCTGCCGGTAACCGCCGATCACGCCGGTCGTTGCGACGCTAGTACCCGCCAAAACGCCGGTACCCGAGTTCAACGTGAACGAGGTGGCGCTCGTGATGGTTGCAATTGTCGCGGTCGACGGGATGTTGGGATTGCCGGTCAAGCTTTGACCGATGGCCAGGCCCACGGTGGTGCCTGAGGTGAGAGTGACCGTTGTTCCAGCCGCCGTCGTCGTGGCGTTGAAGACATTGGCCGCGCCCTGCGTGATCTCGAAGCCGCTGATGATGTCCACGTCCGATTTGGAGACGCCGGAGTTGTTCAGGAGCAAGGCCCCGGTACCGAGGAACGGCCCGGTGCCCCAAACATTGCCCGTACCGAGGTCCACCGTCAGCGGCGACCCGCCCGCAGAGAAACCGCCTGCGCCATGTGCGGTCCATTGAACCTGATTGGCCCCCGTGCCGACGCCGCGGACAAAGGCTCCCGTGCTGGCAAAGTTACCGCCATTGAAAACAAGGTTCGAAGCGGTCGGCAGGCTCGTGCCGTTGACGGCTTGGAGCGTGCCCGCGTGGATTGTTGTCGCACCGGTGTACCCGTTCGTGGCTTGCAGATACCAGAGACCGGCGTCGGCCTTGTGAACGGAAGTGGCCGCTGCCCCGTTGTCATTGATGACGGGGAAGAAGCGGTTGTCGCCCGTTGAGCCCCCACCGAGCACGAGTCCCTGCGGATTGCCGGCGGCATTGGCGCCAAACGCCAGTGCGCCGGTGTTGGTCCAAGTGCTTGTGGCGCCGTTGACGCCATTGGACTGGATGCGCACCCCGCCGTCGGCACCGCCGTTGAAGGTGAAGAGACGGTCGGTCTCGTCGTTGGTCGTTCCCGTGTAGCTGAGACCGCCGTAAGCCTGGGTAGCGCTGGTGCCGTTGAAGATCAGGTTGCTCGCGGCATTGCTGGAGGCGCCGATGCCGCTGGCGCTGCCGCCGTTTTGCAGATTGTTGATGGAGACGATGCCGGTCGAGCCGATGGTCGTGGTTCCGGTGTAGGTGCTCAGGCCGAGCCACGACTGCGCACCCGTGCCGATCTTGACCACGCTCACTTTGCCCACGCCGCCGTCTTCGATGATGCCGAAGGATGTGCCGGTGCCATTGGCACCGCCGACGGTGAGGGTGACATCCGTGGTGGCGCTGGTGTTGCGGACGATGCCGTTGTTGTTGAAGGCGTTGATGTTGTTTGGAGTGATGCCGTTCAACTCGAGAACGGCGTCCTGGCGGATGGTGAGGGCGGCCGCCCCGCCGAGCGTTCCTCCGCTGAGGCGCACGGTGCCTTCTGCGATGTGAAACGTTCCTGTCTGCGTATTGGCACCGGCAAGCACCAGCGTGCCCGCGCCGCTCTTGGTCAGGCCGCCGGTGAAGCCGGTGAGAGGGGTTTCGATTCTCAGTGAATCGGCCCCACCGTCAACCCGGACCACCAGGGTGTTGGCTCCGCCCACGGTGAGGGAATTTCCACCGGCGATTGTCGCACTGCCTCCAGTGGCCAGCAGACCGAAACCAGAAAGGGTCAGCGTTTGGCCGCCATTGAGGGTCAGCGTATGACCACCGTTGATTTTCAAAGTGGTGATCGAAATGGAATTGGTGGCGAAGCTGCCGGTGATCTCATTGTGCCCCGCTGCGAGTGCGCTGCCGGAAGTCACGGTGCCCGCATCCACTCCGTAATTAGGCGCACGCAGGACGCCGCCCTGCCGGTAGGCAAAGTCGGTACCGTTCCAATAAATGCTGCGGGTGATAATTCCGTCACTACCAGCCGCCGCATTGATCTGAGTGATGGTGAAAGTGTTGTTCGTAAAGTCACCGCCGACAAAATTGATGGTCCCGGTGGCCCCCGTGGAAATGTTCGGGAATACCAGCGAAGCGGTTCCGCCGGAGCCAGGGGTCAGCTTGATGGTAGCTGCGCCGCCGCCGGTATAGGTGATGGCGCCGAGCATCTCGACATTGTTGGTGCTGGGCTGGCCGACGAACTCGAGCATGCCGCCCGCATAGTTGTTGACGGCACCGAAGGTGATCCCCGAGCCGTCGGCAAGAATCGTGGAGGCCGCCGCGTTGGCCTTGAGCTGTAACGTGCCATTCGCAATGGTGGTCACCCCCGTGTAGGCGTTCGTGCCGGCCAAGATCCAGCGGCCCGCATCGACCTTGGTGAGATTGACCAAACCGCCTGCCGCGTTATTCGGGATGCTGCCGTTGATCGTGTTGGCCCCAATGTTGGTGCCACCCAATGTGACGGTCTTGGCATTCGCAGCGGTGCCTCCCGTAGCGGTGAAATTTGCATTCAAAACAACGCCGGGACTGGTACCTGTCTGATTGGCGAGGATAGTGGCTCCACCTGTGGTGCCCGCCAGGTTGACTACCTTGCTCGTGGTCAAGTTCGCGAGCGTGACATTATTCCCCACGATGCTGAAGGTCGCCCCGGTCGTGCCGGTACCGATGTTGATGTTGGAGGTGTTATTCGTAATCGCGCGGAAGTCATTGATCGCCACCGTACCACCATTGACATTAACGTTGCCGTCCAATGTCGAAGCGGTGCCCGTGAGGGTCAGCGTCCCGGCGCCCGACTTAGTGAGGTTGTGGTTAAAGGCGGCGGAGGTCGCGATGATGCTCCCGTTGATCAGAGTGTCGCCGGCACCGCCGATAGTCATCGTCCGGGCCGCTCCGTTGTCGGTGTTGCTCCAAAAGTTGCCCGTGAAGCTAAGCAACGCACCTCCCTGCAAGTTGTTGGTGATGGTGGTTTGCTCGTTACCGCCGTTGACCGGCGCGGTGGTGAAACTCATGCCGTACCCGTTGCGGCTGTTGAACGTCAGCGTGATGTTGTCTTCAAAAGACATATTGCCGAAGGCAACCGTTTGGTCTTTGACGGAACTGCCCGGGGTGTGATCCGCAAAGATCGTGCTGGCGGCGCGGAAGTAAACGTTGGCGTTCGTCCCGTTCGAGACTTTGACGTCCGGCGTGTCCATGAGCACTGCTAGGATTCCGCCGTTAAGGTCAAGCACCGCTCCCGTCGTTCCGCTGGTACGGGTGCCCAGCACGCCGGCGGAATCGATCCTCACCACGCTCTGGCCGCTCGCAGCGCTGCCCGACACCCGGATCGTTCCCGAGAATCCGGAAGAGTCCGAGGGGTTGAGGAATAGAGTGCCGCCCCCGCTGGATTCCAGTGTGCCGGTTCCTGAAAGGGTACCGGAGATGTTGTAAAAACTGGCTCCCGCCTGATTGATGCCGCCGAAACTGCTGATGGTCGTGGCCGCCGTGCCGAGAATATTCAGCGGTCCGGTTACGTTCAACGTCCCGTCCGCAGCGATGATACGCGTGTTGAGATTGGTCCCGCTGAAAGCCACTCCCATGTCCACCGTGCCGGACAACGTATTGTTCCCGGTGCTGACCAAGGCCGCGCCGTTGTCCCCGACCGGTCCCCGCCCCTGGAGAGACAGGTCCCGGGAGATGGTAATGTTGCCTCCGGTACCGTCGAGTACCAAAGAGCCCCCGCCGAAACCGCGCAGGTTGTTGACGCCGAGGAAGCCGGCGCCCACATATGGATTAAATGCCGCGACAACGATGGGCGAACTACTTGCGCCCAGCGCACCCTGTCCGCTGATGATGAGCGAGCCGTTGCTGATCAGGGTGGTGCCGGTGTAGTTGTTGGCGACATTACTTAGGCGAATGGTGCCGCCGCCGGTTAGCGTCAGGCCGTCCGTACCGGAGATGATGCTTGAGATCGTCGCGGACTCGCCGAGATTGACGCGAAAACCGGCGCCTGCGCCGGCGAGCGTCAATGAAGTGCCTCCGGTGATTGTGTAGCCGGAGCGAAGAAAGGAAAGCTGATTCGCGGTAATCGCCCCGCTTAGCGTGACGGTGTTGAGATTCGGAAGTCCGGTACCGTAGGCGTAGCCAAAAACCGCCGAATCCGAACTGGTGTTCGGCCACAACCCGAGCGTACTCGTGTCCCACCAGTTGCTGGTCGCGATGTCCCAAGTTCCCGTCCCGCCAAGTCCGGTTCCGTCGATGTTGTTTCCGGTAGTACTGCCGTCCGTGTCCCAGTACAGCGTTGCGGCATGCAACGGTGCGCCGGACAGAACAAGTCCGAGGATGCACAGGTACGCACAGACGGCGTGAGTCACACGCCGCAGTCGAGTTGATCGCACGAAATATTTCATAGAACTTTACGACTGCGCGGGTTGGGATACGCCGGTCTGAGGAAGTTGTGTGAGTTGTCGGTAAGGAGAAACGTGCCGTCGCCCGACTTCGTGCATCTCGAAGTGCCGGCGAGAAGTGACTCAACGGTCGCGTTCGCAAAGGCCGTCACGTGTTGATGACGGCAATCCAACAGGCGCCCACTCTGCGAGATGGCATGCGCGCGTCACAACGCCACGGAGTCGCGACAAGAAGCCTTGCCCAAACGCTTGCTTTTTCGCCTCACGGAATTAACTGTAAGCGCGAAGCTTTTGCCTTCCACGAAAATGCGGCGAGCAAAAAAAAGTAAAATCACCGGCGCAGATTTGCGAAAAGCACGACAAGAAATCGAGGTTCCAGTGAACACCGTTACGGCGTACTCATCTTGCTGAGAAATGCACGGGAAAGGTCCTATGGCAGAGCGTCCGGAGACTCAATGCATCGACACGCCGCATCAGATGGGCGTTCTTCGCGCTGCGACATGTTGTCCGTCATGCCGCGAATTCGCGTCACCCTGTCGTATTCACCGGGCTTCGACGCCGCGTGTCGATGGAGGCGGACCAGGCATCGTCGCAGACGACGGCAGCCCCTCACTCTCGCTCGGCGCAAGCGCTGGACACGGTGCCGCCGCAGAGATGAAAACTCGCTTCGTTTGTTCGATGCGCGCTTGCAGTGTTTCGAGTTTCCGACGCGCCGTTGTTCGGCTTGCCGACCGCGCCCGTGGGAAATCTCGAAAGCGGCTCGACCTTCTCTCCATGGCTTGGCCCGTCGTTGATGTTCGCTGATTCGAATCGGACATTGTGCGAACGTCGCTGTGCGAAGCGGTGACCAGACCACGGAGAAGCAGCGATTCACCGAGGCAGGGATTTCATCTGCGTTGCGGCAAGCGGACTCGAGGACGGCGGTCGTGGAGATCGTGCGAAAGCCGGGATCCTCCGAGCCGGTCGCCGTTTCCTTAGCAGAACACCATCGGACCGAATTGAGGATTCGGCCGTTCGGCGGGGAACGCTTTCGACCGCGGAAGTGCGTCAATGACGTTAGCCGTGAGGGCCTTCGCAATGGAGGTCGGGCGAACGCTGACCGGAGAAGACTTCGTGAAGGTTCCGGGCCAAGTCGCTGCCGAGCGGGCAAGCCACGGGCGATACGCCATCGAAAAATCAAGCGAACGCCCGTCGATTCGGCCTCCGTGGGCCGACAGACTCACGTACTTCCAAGCGGTAGCGGCACACTAACGCGTCGGGAAGTTGCGATCCCGCCCTCAATACCATGCCCGGCGGATCGCGAACGCCGTGGTTAGTCAGGCGTCGACTGCTTATACTAATGCGTCCCGCCCTCCGGCCGCGATTCGGCCCATCTGCACCTCCCGCCCGACGAGTTTGTCGCCATGGCAGATCGCGTCTTCTCTGAGTTCTCCTTAACGCTGCCGTCGGTCGTCGCCGAAGTTCGCCGTTCGTACATTCCCACGCTGTTCGTTCGGTTGCTCACGATTGGTCTGTTTTCTTGGCTCTCGACGTATCTAATTCGCGTCGATGCGGCCGACGTGCCGAACCACTCGACCGCTAAACCGACGAAGTCGCCGCAAGTCGCCAAGCCAAACAATGCGGCCGCTTCCCATGCGCAATCAAGTCCGGCTGTAGCGGGGATCGAGTTTTTCGAAAAGCAGGTTCGTCCGCTGTTGGCCAAGCATTGTCTCGAATGTCACTCCGCGGCGAAGGGCCAAGCGGTCAAGGGAGGATTGGCGCTCGACAGTCGCGCCGGCTGGACGGTCGGTGGCGAAAGCGGACCAGCCATTACGCCGGGCGATCCGGACGGCAGTTTGCTGATCGCAGCCGTTCGCTACGACGGTTTTGAGATGCCGCCCAAGGGAAAACTGACGGCGAATGAAATCGCTGTTTTCGAACGCTGGGTAAAACTCGGCGCACCGGACCCGCGCGAGGGCCAAGTTCCGGTCGTCGCGAAATCCGCCGCTCCGTTTGATCCGACCGACGCGCATTCGTTTTGGTCGTTCCAGCCGCCCGAGGCGCGTCGTCCCCCTGAGCCCCGAAACGCCGCTTGGCCGAATTGCGATATCGATCGCTTTGTGTTGTCCACACTCGAAGCGAACGGCCTCTCGCCCGCGCCTGACGCCGCACCGGCGCAATGGCTGCGGCGGGTAACCTACGATTTGATCGGCTTGCCTCCGACTCCCGAGGAACAAGCATCGTTTCTCGCCGATACTTCCGCCGGCGCGCGCGAGCGTGTCGTCGATCGGTTGCTGCAATCCCCTGAGTTCGGCGTGCATTGGGGACGTCACTGGTTGGACGTGGCGCGGTATGCCGACTCCAACGGCAGCGATTTTAATTCCAAGTTCCCCAATGCTTGGCGATATCGCAACTACGTCATCGACGCGTTCAATCGCGACACACCCTACAATCTTTTCGTCACCGAACAACTCGCCGGCGACTTGATGCCGGCCGAAGGCGACGAGCAACGGGCCGAACGGCTGATCGCCACGACGTTCTTAAACATCGGTCCGAAGATGCTCAGCGAACGCGACAAAGAAAAGCTGGCTCTGGACGTGGTGGACGAGCAACTCGACAGCTTGGGAAAAGCCTTTCTCGGCATGACGCTCGGGTGTGCGCGCTGCCACGACCATAAGTTCGACCCGATCCCGACGACCGACTATTACGCAATGGCCGGCATTCTCAGGAACACCGTTACGCTGGAGGGCGAAAGCCAACAGTACGTATCGACGTGGGTGGAGACGCCCTTACCGATGACGCCGGAGCATGCCGCGTTGCTTGCGGAACACAAGCGCATTGCCGACGAGCGACAAGCGACACTCGACTCGGCGAAGCAGTCGCTGGCGACGGCCGAAGCCAAACTGGCCGCTTTAGTTGGAACGAGAAGCAGCGTGGTCGTCGACGACTCGGAGGCCCAAGTCGTGGGTTCGTGGGTTGCTTCAAAATACAGTCCCAATTATGTCGGCGACGGCTATTTGCACGACGACAAAAGCGGAAAAGGGGAGAAGTCGATCACTTGGACGCCCGACTTGCCGCGCGCCGGCCGTTACGAAGTGCGAATCTCATTTGCAGGCAACGGCGGTCGCGCCGACGCCGTGCCCGTCACCATTCGGCACGCCGACGCCGAAACCGTCGTGAAAGTGGATCAATCTCAGAAAGCGAAAATCGACCGCTTGTTTGAACCTTTGGGCGTCTTCCGCTTCGAACAAGGCCGGTCGGGCTCGGTGAGTTTGTCGAATCTCGGCACCGCCGGCTACGTACTGGCCGATGCCGTCGAGTTTGTGCCGCTCGATGCCGACGCATCCGCTGCGACCGAATCGGACGCGGACCGAGCGCCGTCGGAGGCGAGCCGGCGCACCGCGGCGCAGAAAGCGGCGCTGCAGGAAATCGAGAAAGCCAAGACGCAAGTCGCCGACTTAGAGGGCCGGTTGGCGGAGTGGAAGAAGCAAACTCCCGCGCCGACGCCGATGGCCATGGCCGCCCGTGAAGCGCCGCAAATTGATGATTGCCGGGTTTGTATTCGGGGCGAAGTGAATAATCGCGGCCCCAAAGTAGCGCGCGGCTTTCTGCAGGCGGCGAGCGACGGTACGAAACAGCTTGCCGACCCCCGGCAGAGCGGTCGCTTGGAATTAGCTCGTTGGATCGCTCGGCCCGACAATCCGCTCACGGCCCGCGTAATGGTCAACCGCATTTGGCAGCACGTTTTTGGTGAAGGACTGGTATCGACGGTCGACAACTTCGGTCGCCTCGGTTCGCCGCCGAGTCACCCCGAGTTGCTCGATACGCTGTCGGTCGAGTTTGTCGAGAGCGGTTGGTCGACGAAGCGACTCGTGCGACGGCTTGTCTTGTCGCATACCTATGCTCAAAGCACGCAATTCAATCAACGGTCCTTTGAACACGACCCGGGCAACGCGCTGCTCTGGCGGGCCCGGCGAAAGCGACTCCCGGCCGAGGCAATTCGCGATAGCCTCTTGGCATCGGCGGGAAACCTCGCTTCTTCCCCGGTAGGTTCGCCCCCGCCGAGCGACGGCGACTCGCGCGCCCGCAACGCCGACGTTCAACTGCGCTGCATCTTTCTGCCGATCATTCGCAACGAGTTGCCGGACTTCTTGACGGTGTTCGACTTCGCCGATCCCGACGTGTCGACCGGTCGACGCGATGAGACCAACGTGCCGACGCAGGCCCTATACTTGCTCAACGATCCGCTGGTGCGGACTCAAGCCGCCCGAATTGCCGAACGCGTCATGCACGAATCGAGTCACGATGACGAGCGAATCGAAGCGGCCTATCGTCTGATACTATGCCGGTCGGCGAGCAAGGCGGAAGTAGTACGAGCCCGTGCTTTTCTGAAACCGGCCGGCGTTTCCGAACCCGCCGACGCCTCGACGCACGAATTCGAGAGTTGGCGGCAGTTCGCACAAGCGCTCGTGGCCTCGACGGAATTTCGGTTATTGGACTAAAGCGGCGCCGACGTTCGCCATGCCGCTCGGCGAGATCGCAATGCGGCAGGAACCACGACGATCGCCGGACGACGTAGAACAAGGGAAACCCAAATCATGACCGACTATATCGCGAACGACGCGGCTCTTTCACGTCGTCGGTTGCTACAAAGCGCGGCGACGGGATTCGGGTACCTGGCATTTGCCGGCCTGCAGGGCGAAGCCGCCGCCGAAACGCTGCGCGCGCCGCATCACGCGCCGCGCGCCAAACGCGTGATTTTCCTGTTCATGCACGGCGGGCCCAGCCAGGTCGATCTGTTCGATTACAAACCGCAATTGACGCGCGACGACGGCAAGACGCTCCCGTTCAAGGCCGCGGACAATATCAGCGCCAAGCTGACGTTGATGAAGTCCCCCTGGAAATTCGCCCAACACGGAGAGAGCGGACTCTGGGTTTCGGAACTCATGCCCCAGGTGGCCAAGCAAGTCGACGATTTATGCGTAATTCGTTCGATGCACAGTCGCGGCCAATCGCACGGTCAGGCGGTTTGCATGTTGCACACCGGCACCGACAACTTCGTCCGGCCGTCGGTCGGCGCCTGGCTCTCGTACGGGTTGGGGAGCGAGAACGACAATTTGCCCGGCTTCGTTTCCATCGGTCCGCCGACGGTTCACGGCGGCCCTCGCAACTTCGGCTCGGCGTTTCTGCCCGCCGTGCATCAAGCGACGACCATCGGTCGCGCCGGCAAGCTGGGTACGGGGCAAATTCAAAACATGGTCTCCGGCGAAAACCTCGCCGCGCAACAACAACAACTGAATTTCCTGCAGTCGCTCAATCGCGAACATTTAAGCCAAGCCGGGCCCGACGAACAAATCGAAGGGGCGATCAAGTCGTTCGAACTCGCGTTTCGCATGCAACAGACCGCGCCCGAAGTCCTCGACGTCGACGCCGAACCGGAGCACATTCAAAAGCTTTACGGTCTGGATCGCAAGGAAACGTCGAATTTCGGCCGCCAGTGTTTGCTGGCGCGGCGATTGGCCGAGGCGGGCGTTCGCTACATCCAGGTGTCCACCGGCAACGTTTGGGATCAACACTCCGGTCTCAAGTCGGGCCACGAGCGCAACGCTTTGGAAGTCGATCGTCCGATTGCCGGCTTGCTCGCCGATCTGAAACAGCGCGGCTTGCTGAACGACACGCTCGTCGTGTGGAGCGGCGAGTTCGGACGCACTCCGATAGCGCAAGGCACGAACGGGCGCGATCACAATCCTCAGGGCTTCTGCGCATGGCTGGCGGGCGGCGGGGTCAAGGGCGGGCTGGCCTACGGCAATACCGACGAGTATGGCTACTACGCCGCCGAGAATCGCGTTCACATGCACGATCTGCATGCGACGATCCTGCATTTGCTCGGGCTCGATCACGAGCGCCTCACCTACCGCTACGCCGGGCGCGACTTTCGACTTACGGACGTTTACGGCAACGTCGTTCATGATGTAATTGCATAGCCTCCGGCACGCACGGGATCGTTTGGCGAATGAAACAAAACGTAATACGAACGTCGGCTTGGTCGGCGCTCAATGATGAAGAACTTCTCGACGTTCGCCTGGCCGATTTGGGGCTGCAGATCAAAGGCACGGTCTTGGAAGACCGGATTGCCTGTCTCTACGGCGAGCTGGCGAGTCGCCGCATCGAATTGAAGCCGCACTGCTGGCTCGCCGAGGAATGGTTCGCCGCCGACGGAGTCCCCGGCATCGCCGTTCCGTTCTATTTGGCGCATCCCCGGCTCATGGAGCTCGAGCGACGACAAATGCTCGCGGTGGAGGGCGGTTCGCGTCAGGAGTGCCTGCAGATCCTGCGACACGAGGCGGGCCATGCTCTGGAATCCGCGTTTCGCCTCAACCGTCGGCAAGAGTGGCGGAAAGTATTCGGCCGCGCTTCGAAAAAGTATCCCGCTCGCTATCGAGTGCATCCCGCCAGCCAAGAGTACGTCTTGCATCTCGGTTCCTGGTACGCGCAGAGCCATCCGTCGGAGGATTTTGCCGAAACGTTCGCGGTCTGGCTGAAGCCGGATAGTCGCTGGCGTCGTCGCTACGCCGACTGGCCCGCTTTGCGAAAGCTGGAATACGTCGATGCGCTGATGCATGAGCTCGCCGGAGTGACGCCGCCGGTACGATCGCGTGAGAAGGTAGAGCCGCTGTCGCAAGTTCGCACGACGCTCCGTGAACACTATCGCCGTAAACAAGAGTCGTACGCCACCGCCTATCCGGCCGTGTACGATCGCGCCTTACGCCGCCTCTTCAGCGGGCGGGCGACGTCGGCCGGCTACGAGTCGGCGACCGTCTTCCTGCGGCGCCATCGCCGGGAACTACGCGAGTCGGTTGCGCGGTTTCTGGGCGTACACCAATACGTCGTCGATCACCTCTTGCTGGAAATGATCCTCCAGACGCGACGACTCGGCCTGCGCCGGCAGGGTTCCGAACGACGCACCCGAATAGCCGCGGAAGGTTTGCTCATGGTGCAAACGAAACGATTTCTTCGCGCCGGGAGGCACGTACTCGTCCTATGAGCGCACAACGCATAATCGTACTGATGCACGAAGGCCTGCTCCCGCCCGACGAACTCAAACGGGCCGAAGACCGCGACTCGGCCGAGTGGAAATCGGAGTACGACGTGGTCTCCGAGCTGCGTAAGCTCGGCCACGAGGTCCGCCCGCTCGGAGTGAGTTGCGATCTGGCGCCGATCCGCGATGCGATCATTGATTGGAAGCCGCACATCGCCTTCCATTTGTTGGAGGAGTTTCACGGCGTCGCCGTGTACGACCAGCATATGGCGGCCTACTTGGAATTGATGCGGCAACCCTACACCGGGTGCAATCCGCGCGGCCTGATGCTGTCGCACGACAAAGCCCTGTCGAAGAAGATCCTGACCTACCATCGGATCGCGGTTCCGGAATTCGTCGTCTTTCCGCGCGGGAAGAAAGTTCGACGCCCGCGCGACTTGAAGTTTCCGCTCTTGGTCAAGTCGGCGACGGAAGAAGCATCCCTGGGCATCGCGCAGGCTTCCGTCGTCGGTAGCGACGCCAAACTGCTCGACCGCGTGGCGTACCTTCACGAACAATTGTCGACCGACGTCCTGGTGGAGGAATACATCGAAGGCCGCGAACTGTACGTCGGCGTGCTCGGCAACCAACGTTTGCGCACGCTGCCGGTTTGGGAGATGGAATTCTCCGGCATGCCTGAAGGGACCGCGCGCATCGCCACGGCCAAGGTCAAGTGGGACAGCAACTACCAAAACAAATACGGCATCACGACCGGCGCCGCCCGAAACTTGCCCGACGGCGCGGCGGAGAAGCTGGATCGCCTCTCGAAGCGAATTTACAAAACACTCGATCTCAGCGGCTACGCACGCTTGGATTTTCGCCTGACGCCGGAAGGCAAACTCTACGTACTGGAAGCGAATCCGAATCCCAATTTGGCCCGCGACGAGGACTTTGCCGAGAGCGCGGCGCACGACGGCATCCCTTACGGAGAACTCTTGCAACAGATTCTGAACCTCGGCCGGCAATACCGGGCGGAATGGAAGCTGGTCTAACGCCCGCCGTCCTACGCAGCGATCGTAAGTCGGCAGTGGGCGGGAGGCGGTCGGCAGGAAAGAGTCTCTCCGTAATTGCCCCCTGCCTACTGCCCGCTGCCGACTTCTTTCCAGGCGCGCACCACGACGCATCGTGAACCTCCGTTCCGAAGCCCAGTATCGTTGAAGTAAGGTAAAAAAGTTCGTGCGTCGGCGTACGGCCTGCCGAGACGCGAAAAGAAACGGACAA
>CAZWDN010000007.1:0-49885 GCA_964633125.1 uncultured Pirellula sp.
CGCGACAGGTCGCCCGAATTCGACGGCTTCATACGCACGAACTCCCAGGAGGGTAAGGAGAACAGGAGGTGGAGGCGGGTTGCAAACGCCGACCGAATCGGGCTGTTTGCATTCCCATCAGTGTCGGCGGCAATAAAGGGGAAGTCAACAATTCCCATCGTTGGAAAAAAGTGCCAAATCAATTTGTTCAACCTATGAGAATATCAGGCGTTTTCGCCAAACCGAAGACAAGTAGATTCACTTTTTTCGTTGCCGACATCGTCAACAGCCATGGAAACTCCGCCCAATACTCGCATGTCTTCCCGTAATCCTCGTCATTTAGAACGCTTTTGCAAATGCAGTTTTTTCTCCCAAGCCGTCGCGACATGAGTTCGATCATCGCAGTGTAGACCGTGGCCTCGCTCAAGTTTGCGGCGGTTCGTTCATGACTCTTGCTGCGTTGTCGGCGGCGGCTCATCCAGGCTAGGTTCCGTTTGACGATCTATTGTTTGGGCAGGACGACGAAACCCGCTGTGCGGATCGGCCGCAGGACCGTTTGCAGCACCCAGCCGAACGTCTCGCTCACCCAATCGGGCAGGCCGCATCGATCGCAATTCGAATTGGCGAAGTCGCCTCGCGAACGGTCGAGGCCCCCCAGCTTCGCCAAGACGAAGCGCCCCCCTTCATGGTCCTGCCGGTCGGTTCCATTTACGACGACGACCCAGATTAGACCGAGGGTGTTGACGGCCACATGCCGCTTGCGGTCGGAGATTAACTTGCCGCCGTCGTAGCCGCGACATTCTCTCCGTTCAGCCGTGCGTACTGATTGAATGTCGAGAATCGCGGCGCTAGGCACCGTCTTTGTAAACGGCGTGCCGCGCGCAGCCGAGCACTCGGCAAAGGTCGTCGATCGCGCGCCGAGCGTCGTGATAGTAGAGGCACGGAATGATCATCGGGGGGCGGCTCCGAGAATGAGGCGGCGCACGAACTGCATTACCCTCCATGCATTAGACGCTGCGCAAAGTTCTCGCAGGTGACGGCGTGGATCGCCTCCGACTTTCAGTCCTTTTTTGGAAAGGGCGAACGTCAACGTCGCGATGTTGTTCGCGACTCGGCGGAGGATAGTATCTCGACGGGCCGATACGCGCAGGGACCGAGCGTCGTCGTATAGCCCCATTTCGCGGCGAAGTCTTGCAGCGAGCGGCGAGTTTCCGCCGGCAGCGGCGCCGAGAGCAAAATGATGTCGGGCCGGATATCCTGGGCATGCGTCGCTGCGACTTCCGGCGTTCGATACGGCGGGATCCGGAAGCAATCGGCCTCGGCATAGTAGGCGAGCAGCTCGAGTTGCGCGTCGCCGCCGTAAATACGAAGGCCGGAGCCGTATTGTGCGCGGATCCATGTGCCCAGTCGGGCCGTTTCCAAACGGCCGGCATAGTTCGTTTTGAAGGCGTCGATGCAGCCGGCGAGAATGACGACCGTCGTAACTGCCGCAGCCGCCCAAGCGGGATGCAGCGCGGGCCTGCGTTTGGCGGCGAAGTTCGACAGGCTGCGAACGGTCGTGAGAAATCCGACGGCGGCCGTGCCCGACGAGGCGATGACTAGCGGCAGCAAGTATCGCGAGCTGATCAGACCGGCATACCAAGCGTGAGTCCAAATGCCGGCCAACGTGAGCAGCGTTACGGAGAGCACCGGCAGGCGGTCCACGGAAAACGTGCGACGCCCTTCCACGACAAGACCGACGAGCAATAGCAGGGCGTAGAGCGGCGTGAACCCGCGGACGACCGTTTGCCCGACCATCTGGGCGATTGCCGGCGAGAGCGGATTAGGCCGCGCGCCGAAGTGCTCATTGACGACGGACGGGCCGGATCCGGAAACGCGGGCGAGCAATTCGCGGGCTCGTTCCCAAGGAAGCGAGTAGGCGAACTGCTCGATCGATGCACCGTTGCGGACGAAGTGGTAGAGCAATCCTGCGGCGGGGGCTGCGGCGAGCGAAGCGGTAGTCAGCGTTAAGAGACGCCGCCTGCGCTCCGGCACGTTAATCGCCGCGGCTAAACTCCAAGCGAGCGGAATCACATAGAGAAACAGGCCCTCGAAGCGTGTGAGCACGGCGGCAGGCAATAGTGCGGCGAGCGCGGCAAACCAAACGACGCGGCCTTCGTGCGCGGCCCGCCATGCGGCATACCAAACCAGTGCGGCGAGCAGCCAAAAAGTCTGCTCGCGGACCATCTCGGGCGACCACTCGATGAGCTTCGAGTGAAACGCGTAGAGCAGCCCTGCGTAGAGGGCGATGCGGTCGTCGAACATGCGGCGCACCCAGCCGTAGAGCGGCAGTACGGCGAGCGAAGCGCAGACGACGCCCCAAAGTTTTGCGGCCAGGGGCCAACCGAGGCCGGTCTTGTGCAATGCGGCGAGGATCAGCGGATAGAGATTTACGCCCAGGTCGCGGCGATAGTAGGTCCCCTGCTCTTCAATCCATTTGGCCACGGCCACGTAGGTCGTGCCGTCGGGACAGATTGTCGGGATTAGCCAGGCCATGACGAACCTGGGTAAGAGCGTCGCCGCAAATAGCAGTACCAATGTCCGGCGTTTCGACGTGGGCGAAGCGCGATCGGTTGCAAGCCAAGTAGTGGTCTGGGCGTGCATCGGCGTGTTCCGTCGCTAGGCCGCGGCGCGGCGAGGTTCCAACGTTGTCGAGGCGTCGCTCATCGCGCGCATCAGGTCGTGCGGCAAGGCGACGCTTGCCGTAAGGCCCGGATCGGCGGGAATTGCGAAGTCGCCGGCGTTCGGCGGGCGACGACGCCACTTCCACAACCAGCGGGCATACGAACGAAGGTGGCGGCGACCGTCGGCTGAGAAAATTCGTTTGCTGGCTCGTTGTTCGGCGTGGAAGCAATGCGTGCCGCCATAGTGTGCGACGTCGTAGCCGGCCGCATTGAAGCGTGCGCACCAATCGACGTCTTCGTAATACTTCACGAAGCCTTCGTCCAGGGGACCGACGCGACGTACGGCCTCCCGGCGAGCGAAGAAGAAGCAGCCGGTGAACCAATCGCAGGCGAACGTCGACAGCGGATCGCGGCGGCTGTAGCGAATGTCGTCGGCGGCGCGAGACACAAAGCTCCAGCGTTCGAATCGCCGCCCGAGCGAGGAGCGCAGCGTCGGATACCGACGCGGCGCCCAAGCGTAAGAATCGTCGTAGCGATAGATTCGGCAAGTACTCAGGCCGACCGATGGTTGGCGATCCATAAACTGCGCGAGCTTCGTCAGGCAGGCCGCGCGCGGATCGAAGAACATATCCGTATTGAGCAGCAATACATAACGGGCGTCGCTCCGCTCAAGAATCCGATTGAGATTCGCGGCGTACCCGAGTCGGCGGTCGTTGCGAATGACCTCGGTGTCGGCATGCTCGGCCATCCAATGATCGACGCGGCGTTCGGAAGCGTTGTCGACGAGGAGGAATCGCATTCGCAGTCCCGGGGCCGAGGCGGCCAAACTGCGCACGAGCGGCGTCATCCATTGGTCTTCGTAGGTGTAGATGAAGCCTACGTCGAGATCGCGCCGCATCGAAGGCCCTAGGAAAATGGTGGTTCGGCGGAGCTGAGCCGAGCGGGGAACTGTACTCCGCGGCCTTGCGCGGCGTCAATCTCGCCGAACTTCCACCGCCGCGATCTGCAAGCAATGCCGGCACGACGGACTCGCGCCGACTCTTATTGCCCACCCGGTCGGCTTTCGCGCAGGCCCGCTTGGTCGCGATGTTCTCGGATTGCCGACTGTTCGCCGTTGTGGCTACAATGCCGCCCCGCAAGCACGGTCATAAGCGTTCGCGCCCGTCGACGATGCTCGATCAAGGAAGGTCGCGCAGCGGATTTCGCCAGGAGGGGTGAAACAGTGATTCGCATTATTCCGCGGCTCGACATCAAGGGCCCGAACCTCGTTAAAGGCATTCATCTCGAAGGCCTGCGCGTGCTGGGAAAGCCCGAGGTTTTTGCTCGACACTACTATGAACAAGGGGCCGACGAGCTGTTTTACCAAGACGCCGTCGCGAGCCTTTACGAACGCAACGGCCTGCTTGAGATCGTCGAGCGCACAAGCCGTGAGATTTTCATTCCGCTGTGCGTCGGCGGAGGGCTGCGCAGCGTCGAAGACATTCGCGACACGCTGCGGGCAGGCGCCGATAAGGTGGCGGTCAATACGGCCGCCATTCGCCGACCGCAACTGATTCGCGAAGCGGCCTTGGCATTCGGATCGTCGACCATCGTCATTGCGATCGAAGCGATTCGCCAGCCCGACGGGCGGTACGAATGTTTCGTCGACTGCGGCCGCGAGGCGACCGGCGTCGACGCCTTCGATTGGGCTCGCAAGGTCGAGGAGCTCGGCGCGGGCGAAATCGTGCTCACGTCGGTCGATCGCGAAGGAACCGGCAAAGGTTACGACCTAGAGCTCACGCGCCGCATTGCAGCGAGCGTGTCGATCCCCGTCATCGCTCACGGCGGTGCGGGACTCGCCGGCCACGCGGCCGACGTCGTCGAAAAGGCCGGCGCCGATGCGGTTTGCCTAGCGTCGCTCTTACACTATACGGCGGTCGCCGAGTTGCGCAATGCCGGAGCCGATTTTGGCGAGGAAGGAAACTTTGAGTTCCTGCGACGCGGCGCCGGCTTCGGCAAGATCGGCCGAGCGCAAATCGACGACGTGAAACGCGAGGTCGCCGCCCGCGGCTTCGAATGTCGTGAAGACGTACGTGCGCTCGCGGCGACGCCGTCCTGACGATCGCTCGATCGTCGACGAGTTGCCGCACAACAGACCCTTGAACTCCCGCAAATTTGGTCGCCTCCATGCCTGAAGTCAACCGTCCCGTTCGCGTCGCCGTGGTCGACTACGGATTGGGGAACTTGTTTAGCGTGAAGCATGCCTGCAAACGCGTCGGGATGCAGGTGGAGGTGACTTCAGTGAAGCAAGAAATTCTCGCTGCAGACGGAATACTGCTGCCCGGCGTCGGCGCATTTGGCGACGCCATGCAATGCCTCGAGCGATTGAGGCTCGTGGAAGTGCTACGGGAAGCGGCGCTCATCGGCAAGCCGGTCGTGGGCATTTGCCTCGGCATGCAGCTTTTGATGAGCGAGAGTCATGAATTCGGACGGCATCGTGGGTTGGGCATTCTCGAGGGAGACGTCGTTCGCTTCGAACAACCTCAAGGCCCGCGCGGCACGCTGAAGGTGCCGCAAGTCGGGTGGAATCGGGTGCGTCGCCCGGCGACGATCGCGGGCGACGCATGGCAAAGCACGCCGCTGGAAGGCCTCGGCGACGGCACCTCGATGTACTTCGTGCATTCGTTCTACGTGCGACCGGAGCAGAAGAGCGCCGTGCTCGCGCTGACCCGCTACGGCGACGTCGAGTTCTGCTCGTCGGTCCGCCGCGGCAACGTCTTGGGTTTTCAATTCCATCCTGAGCGGAGCGGACATGCCGGTTTGCGGCTGTACGCGCAAACCGCCGAGTTTATTCGCCGCCGTCAACTTTCCGGAGAAGTCCGTCATGCCGCATGAGAAGCTTGAAGCGTTTTATGGTTTACCGGAAGAAGTGACGTACTGCACGAGCTGCGTCATGTCGAACCAACGACCGGCTTCGTCGATTGAGTTCAAACATACGAAAGACAAGAAGCACCGCACGCTCAACATTCCGGAGGACGGTGTTTGCGACGCTTGCCGGCACGCCGAACAAAAGCACGCGATCGATTGGGCGAAGCGCGAGGAAGAACTGCTGCAACTGCTCGACAAGTACCGCAGCAACGACGGCAGCTACGATTGTCTTGTGCCCGGCAGCGGCGGCAAAGACAGCGTCTATCAGGCGCATGTGCTGAAATACAAGTACGGCATGAACCCACTGACGGTGACGTGGCCGCCGATCCTCTACACGGACATCGGCCACCAGAACTTCCGCAACTGGCTTTCGATCGGCGGCTTCGACAACCTGTCGTACAACCAAAACGGCAAGGTGATGAAACTGCTCACGCGGCTGGCGATCGAGAACCTGCTGCACCCGTTTCAAACGTTCATTTTGGGCCAAAAGAATATGGGCCCGAAGTTGGCGATGAAGATGGGCATTCCGCTGGTTTTCTACGGCGAAAACGAAGCTGAATACGGTAACCCGTTGGCCGACAACAGCACCTCGCTGCGCGATAAGTCGTACTGGACGATGAACAACGTCGACGACGTATACCTCTCGGGCGTATCTATCCGCGAGCTGCGCGAGAAGTACGATGTGCGACTGACGGACCTGATGACGTATCTGCCGGCACAGCCGAGCGATTACGCTAAGACCGACGTGCAAGTGCATTACCTCGGCTACTACCTGAAGTGGACGCCGCAGGAATGCTACTACTATGCTGCGGAGCATTGCGGCTTCGAAGCCAACCCGATGCGCACTGAAGGCACCTACAGCAAGTACAACAGCCTCGACGACAAGATAGACGGGCTGCACTACTACACGACGCATATCAAGTTCGGCATCGGCCGGGCTACGTATGACGCATCGCAAGAAATCCGCAACAAGCACCTGATGCGTGAAGAAGGCGTCCAGCTCGTGCGCAAGTTCGACGGCGAATTCCCGGGCCGCTATTTCCAAGAAGTGATGGACTACATCGAGATGAAGCCGGAACGCTTCAGGGAGCTTTGCGACAAGGCTCGCTCGCCGCACTTGTGGAAGAAGGAAGGGGGCGAGTGGAAGCTGCGCCACCCGATTTGGGAAGAGAACAAAGCGACGAAGGCCGCGGCCTAATCGCAGTAATCATCACCGCCGCGAAGTCGTCACTCGTCGCCCGAACGCACGCAACACACTGGCCCACCGGGAGCTGCAAGGATGCAAAGCCCGACGAAGAAGAAGTCCGTCCGCCCTGCGGCTACGGCCGACGCGCAGCCGTTGCGTCTGTTCGGCGGCGACAAGCCCGAGGCGATCGAGGCGTATTGCATCGCGCCGCAAGCTTCGATACGCGACGCGATCGATCGCATCGACAAAGGTGCGAAGGGAATCGTGCTCGTGGTCGACGATCGTCGCCGGCTGCTCGGCACGATCACCGACGGCGACATTCGCCGCGCCATCCTGGCGCGCACGCAACTCGACGAGCCGCTCGGTAGGCTGCTTGAACAAAAGGCGGCTACCGCCGACCGCCGACCGGTCACCGGCTACGTCGGCATGACGCGCGACGAAATGACGTCGCTTTTAAACCTGCACACGATCCACCAACTGCCCATTCTCGACGACGACGGCCGAGTCGTCGACTTGGTGACCCTTGAAACGCTGTTGCCCGATTACGCCCCGCCGCTTGAGGCCGTGATCATGGCCGGGGGATTCGGCACCCGGCTGCAGCCGTTGACCAACGATACGCCGAAGCCGATGCTGCCCGTCGGCGGCCGACCTTTGCTGGAAGTGGCCGTCTCGCAACTGCAGCGGGCGGGAATCCGCCGCGTGAACGTGACGACGCACTACCTTCCCGACAAGATCGTGGACCACTTCGGCGACGGCGCAAGGTTCGGCGTCGAGCTGAAATACGTCAACGAAGCGAGTCCGCTCGGCACGGCTGGCGCGCTGCAACTGTTGGAAAGCTGGCCGTCGACCATCATCGTCATGAACGGCGACATTCTCACCGACATCAACATCCAAAGCATGCTCCGCTATCACCGCGAACACGAGGCCCTGTTTACCGTGGCCGTGCGGCAGTTTGAATTCCGCGTGCCATACGGCGTCGTCGAAGGGCACGGCGGCTTGGTGCGGGCCATCGTCGAGAAGCCTGAGTTGTCATTTTTCGTGAACGCTGGTATCTATATGATCGAGCCGGAAGTTCGCCGGTACATTCGCGACGGAGAGCGATTGGATATGCCCGACCTCGTGCGGGCCCTCATCGACGATGGTCGCACCGTCGCCAACTTCCCCGTCCGCGAGTATTGGTTGGACATCGGACGACACACCGACTACGAGCAGGCTCAGCAGGACATTCAGAACGGAAGGGTGGCGGCATGAGCTGGAACGGAAGACGGATTCTTGTCACGGGTGCCGGCGGCTTCATCGGCAGCCATTTGGCCGAACGGCTCGTCGAACTAGGCGCCTCGGTGCGAGCCTTTACTCACTATAACGCGCTAGGCACGTGGGGCTGGCTCGACCAATCGGAACTCGCGTCGGAAATGGAAGTCGTCGCCGGCGATATCTGCGACCGCGACTGCGTGCACGAAGCGATGCGCGGCGTCGACATAGTGTTTCACCTCGCGGCGCTGATCGCCATTCCTTATTCGTATCGAGCGCCCGAGTCGTACGTTCGCACGAACGTCATCGGTACGCTCAACGTCGCGCAAGCGGCCCGCGAACTCGGCACCTCGCGCATGGTGCATACGTCCACGAGCGAAACCTACGGCACGGCCCGCTACGTGCCGATCGACGAGAAGCATCCGCTGCAGGGGCAATCACCGTATTCAGCCAGCAAACTCTCTGCCGACAAGATGGCCGAATCGTTCCATCTGTCGTTCGACGTGCCGTTGGTGACGGTGCGGCCGTTCAATACGTTCGGCCCGCGACAATCGGCCCGCGCCGTGATACCGACGATCATCACACAATGCCTCGTCGGTGAAACCGTGCGGCTCGGAAGCCTGACGCCGACGCGCGATTTGAACTATGTCGGCAACACGGTCGACGGTTTCCTCAAGGCCGCAACGTCGCCCAAGGCCGTCGGTCGCACCATCAACCTCGGTAGCGGCCGCGAGATCAGCGTCGGCGATTTGGCGAAGCTCATCGGCGAGATTATGGGCCAGCAAGTTAGGATCGAGTGCGACGAAAACCGCCTGCGTCCGAACAACAGCGAAGTCGAACGGCTGCTGGCCGACAACTCATTGGCCGTCGAACTGCTCGATTGGCGGCCGGAGGTCGACCTCGAAACCGGCTTGGCGACGACGATCAACTGGATGCGCGAACACGTGAAGAGGTATCGGCCCGGTGTCTATGTCATTTGAGCCCGGCGCTCCGACGGACGACGACGTGATTCCGCTGTGCGTTCCTTCGATCGGCGGCAACGCTTGGCAATATGCGAAAGATTGCCTGGATTCCGGCTGGGTTTCGTCCGTCGGTTCGTACGTCGACCGCTTCGAACGCGAGACGGCCGCACGGCTCGGCGCAAAACACGCCGTGGCGACCGTGAACGGCACCGCCGCGTTGCACGCGGCATTGGTGGCCGTCGGCGTGCAGCCGGGGGACGAAGTGCTAGTGTCGACGCTGACGTTCATCGCCACGGCCAACGCCGTTCGCTACGCCGGCGCGCGAGCCGTGCCGATCGACGCGGAGCCGAACTACTGGCAGATCGACCCGGCGCAGATCGAGACATTCTGTCGCAATCGATGTCGTCGCGAAGCCGGCAGGCTCGTCAACCTCGCCACCGGCCGACCGTTGACGGCGATCGTGCCTGCGCACATTCTCGGCCATCCGGTCGATATCGACCCGATCCTCGAACTCGCCGCTGAGTTCGGGCTGCATGTCGTGGAAGACGCGGCCGAAGGGCTCGGCGCCGCCTACCGCAAGCGGGCCGTGGGAAACTTGGCTCGCGTCGGCTGCCTCAGTTTCAACGGCAACAAACTCATCACGACCGGCGGCGGCGGCATGGTCGTCACCGACGATGACGCTATCGCCCGCCGCGTGCGCTACTTGACGACGCAGGCCAAGGACGATCCGCTGGAATACGTTCATGGCGAACTCGGCTACAACTACCGCCTCACGAACTTGCAGGCGGCGCTCGGCTGCTCGCAACTCGAACGTCTTGACGATCACATCGCCGCCAAACGCCGCATCGCCGCAGCCTATGCGAACCGCTTGGCCGACGTGCCGGGCCTTACGCTGATGCCCGAAGCGGCTTGGGCCGAGAGCGCGTGGTGGCTCTACACCGTGCTCGTCGACGAGGCCGAGTTCGGTATGTCGAGTCGTGAGTTGCTGCGCTTCTTGCAGCAGCGGCGGATCCAATCTCGCCCGCTTTGGCAGCCGATGCACCGCTCGCCGGTTCACCACTCGCCCGACAACCCGGCCTGCCCGACGGCCGACCGCCTGCAGGCTTGGGGCCTGAGCCTCCCCTGTTCGGTCGACATCACCGCCGCACAGCTCGACCGCGTGATCGAAACCCTACGCGAAGCCGGCTGCCGCACGGCGGCGCGGACCGCATTATCGGCCAACAATTGACGTCACGAGCGACTGTAAGGAATGCGGCGCCCCGGCATACAAGCCGAAGCCAAGTGTCGAGACGGAAAGGATTCCGCATGAAAGCCGCATTACCGCCTAAGTCATCGGCCGGCGGCTATCGACCCGACATCCGGGACCATCGCTATTTCCTCGGTTCGCTCATCGGCGTCGATCTGCGAAATCAGTACCGGCGATCGGTGCTCGACGACGCGCCATGTCGCAACCCGCTCGCACTGCGCAGCGGCGTAAACTGTTTGCCTCACGCCTCAAGGAACCGGGAGCCGGCGTTATGAATCTCATCGACATTCAAGGCCGCGCCGTCGGCGAAGGCGCACGCTGCTTCATTATCGCCGAAGCCGGTGTGAACCATAACGGCGACATGGACTTGGCCCGCGAGCTGATTGACGTCGCGGCGGCCGTTGGCGCCGACGCCGTGAAGTTTCAGTCGTTCAAGGCGGCGTCGCTCGTCACGACCGATGCCCCGAAGGCGGCCTACCAAAAGCGCACGACCGGCGCGGATCAGTCGCAGTTTGAAATGCTTCGTCGTTTGGAGCTTTCGGAAGACGACCATCGCGAACTCGTCGCACACTGCCGCAAGAAACAAATCACGTTTCTGTCGACGCCGTTCGACGAACAAAGCGCCGACCTGCTCGAATCGCTCGGAGTTCCCGCCTACAAAATCCCTTCCGGCGAAGTAACCAATCTGCCGATGCTCGCTCACTTGGCGGCCAAGCGGCTGCCGATCATTCTTTCAACCGGCATGTGCAACTTGGCCGAAGTGGAAGCGGCCGTCGATTGTTTGGAGCGACACGGCAACACGGCGCTCGTGCTGCTGCACTGCGTGAGTAACTATCCGGCCGATCCGGCCGACGTGAACCTGCGAGCCATGCAAACCATGCGGGTCGCGTTCGGTTATCCGGTCGGCTATTCCGACCATACGCAAGGCGACCCGGTCGGGTTGGCCGCCGCGGCGCTTGGGGCGTGCGTCATAGAGAAGCATTTCACGCTCGATCGCAACCTGCCGGGGCCCGACCACCAGTCGTCGCTTGAGCCGGCGGAGTTGGCTCAATTTATTCGCGGCGTGCGAGCCATCGAAGCGGCGCTGGGCACCGGCCGTAAGAAGCCCGCGGCTTGTGAAATCGACACGGCCGCCGTCGTGCGTAAGAGCCTCGTCGCGGCTTGCGATCTGCCGGCCGGCACCGTGCTTACGGAAGATTGCGTCGCCGCGCGGAGGCCCGGCACTGGTCTCCCGCCGGGAATGCGGCCGCATATTCTTAATCGCACGCTACGAACCGGCGTGCGAGCCGGCACGCTGCTCGACTTGGAGATGCTTTCGTGACCGCGAGGACGATCGGCGTCGTCACTGTCGGCCGTTCCGATTTCGGCATTTATCTGCCGGTGCTGCGGCGCATCCGTAACGACGCCGACCTGCGGCTCCGCCTCTTCGTATCCGGCGCGCACTTATCGGCCGCGCACGGCCGCACGGTCGACGAAATCGAGCGGCAAGGCTTCGAGGTTCATCAGCGCGTGCAGATGCTTCTGGCCGACGACTCGCCCGCCGCCGTCGCGCAGTCGCTCGGTTTGGGCGTGCTCGGCTTCGCACAAACCTACGCCGCCGAGCGGCCCGACCTATTGTTGTTGCTTGGCGACCGCTACGAAATGTTCGCAGCAGCCTCCGCTGCCGTGCCGATGCGCATTCCGCTCGCTCATATTCACGGCGGCGAAGTGACGCATGGTGCGATCGACGAGGCCTTTCGACACTCGATCTCCAAGTGCAGTCATTGGCATTTCACGTCGACCCAGGAACACGCCGACCGACTGGTGCGCATGGGCGAGGAACCGTGGCGCGTGACGGTCTCCGGCGCTCCGGCTCTCGACAACCTGCGTACGCTTGACCTGCCCGAGTACGACGAACTGGCCCGTGAGTTGGCTTTGCCTGCGGAGCGTCCGCTGCTCGTCACGTTCCATCCGGTGACGCTGCAATTCGACGACGTCCGCCGACAAATCGACGAACTTCTCGCGGCGTTGGCCGACCACGCCGGCCCGATCGTCTTCACCGCGCCGAACGCCGATACTTACGGCCAAATCGTAGCCGAGCAGATTCGCCGGTTTGTCGCCGAGCATGCAAACAGTCGGTATGTCGAAAACCTCGGTGTGCGTCGGTATTTCTGCTTCCTACGGCATGCGGCGGCGATGGTCGGCAACTCTTCGAGCGGCATCATCGAAGCCGCATCGTTCGAATTGCCCGTGGTCAACATCGGCATTCGCCAGGCCGGTCGCGCCGCTTCGCGCAACGTCCTAAATGTGGCCGACAATCGTCTTGCGATCGCAGCCGGCTTGCGTGATGCCCTCGATCCCGATTTTCGCCGCAGTCTCGTCGGCCTGCGAAATATCTACGGTGCGGGTGACGCGGCGGAGACGATCGTCCGCGTGGTCAAGCAAACGCCGCTCGACGACCGCCTGTTGGTCAAGCGATTCTACGATGGTCCGGCAGCCTGCGCCGCTCCGGCCTTGCGAGCAGGCTAAATCATGACGGATTCCGCACCGCCTTATGTGTTGCTCGGCGCCGGCGGTCACGCGGCCGTACTATTAGAAGCTTACCTTGCCGCAGGTGGTTCGCCGCCGAGCGTCGTGCTCGATGCCGACGCTTCGCGCCACGGCTTAACATTTTGGAACGTCCCGATTACCGGCAGCGACGACCTGTTCGAAACCTGGCTCGCTCGCGGCGTGCGGCATTTTCTGCTCGGCATCGGCTCGGCCGGCAGCACGCACATTCGCCGGAAGGTGTTTGAACGAGCCGTGCGGCTTGGCGGAGTTCCGCTCGGCGTCGCTCACCCGTCGGCCTATGTGTCGCCCAGTGCCCGACTTGGCTGCGGTACGCAGCTATTGCCGAAGGCGATCGTTCACACGCAGGCCTTCCTCGGCGACTCGGTCATCGTCAACACGGCGGCCGTCGTCGAGCACGATTGCGTCGTCGGTTCGCACGTTCACATCGCCACCGCCGCCGTGCTCGCGGGCGGCGTGACGATCGGCGACGAAGCCCATATCGGTGTCGGAGCCGTGGTGCGGCAAGGAATCGCAATCGGGCCGGGTGCGATCGTCGGAGCCGGGGCCGCGGTGGTCAAAGATGTTCCGCCCCGAACCGTGGTAGCCGGCGTGCCGGCACGGGTGCTGCGCGAGCTTCCCAACGTCTAAACGCGGCTGCGCCGCGGGAATCTGCCACTCCACCGATGTGCCGTTTTTGCTATGATCCCCAGCATGTTGCTACGTGGCAAGCTATTGGGAAAGGCTCGCCGCGGCAGCTCATTGCATTCGCTTTGTGCCGGAAGAATTTGGGCCGGAAGGTCGATGACATGGAAGTCGTTCAAAAGCCATATATCGTCGGATTCATCTTCGCGCGCGGCGGCTCGAAAGGCCTGCCCCGCAAAAATGTGCTGCCGCTTGCCGGCAAACCGCTAATTGCGCACGCGATTGAAGCCGCCAAGCAGAGCCGGTGGATTCAGAAGGTCGTCGTCTCGACGGACGATCCGGAGATCGCCGACGTGTCTCGTCGCTACGGCGCGGAAGTACCGTTCGTCCGGCCTGAGGAACTAAGCGGCGACAAGTCGCCCGAGTGCCTCGCCTGGGTTCACGCGTTGGACACGATGGAGCGACTCGACGGCCGGAAGATCGACCTCTTCTGCAGCGTTCCCGCCACCGCGCCGCTGCGAACCTCAGCCGACGTCGATGCGGTGATAGAAGCCCTGCTGGAGAGCGACGCCGACGTTTCGGTGACCGTGAGCGAGTCGCGCCGCAATCCGTACTTCAGCATGGTCAACATCCATGACGACGGCATCGCCCGCGTGGTGATGGGGCCGGAAAAGGCCGTGCTCCGTCGCCAAGATGCGCCGGTCTGCTACGACCTGGTTCCATCCGCCTATGCGGCCACGCCCGAGTTCGTGCGTCGCGGAGTGTCGGTGCTTCAGGCACGTTTGAAGGCCGTGCCGATTCCGGCCGATCGGGCCGTCGACATCGACGACGAACTCGATCTAGAAATCGCCGAGTTGCTGCTGCGCCGGCGAGCCGAAGCCGCAGTGACCGTTCCGCTGCGCCGCGCCGGTTAGCCATTTCGCATGAACACCGCCGCCTCATGCATCTCGACGACCGGGCGCCGCGACGAACACGTGTCGGCGGCGCCGCCACACGGCGACGTCATGCATCGGCTCATGCAGATCGAAAGCGATCTGCGTCTCTTCGACGACCGTATCGCCGACGCCCCGTACTGGGAATACGTTCGGCTCCAGGTTCACTACGAGCTCTTCAAACGACTCGGTCTGCTGCAATTTCAAACCGACCGGCCGCGGCTCGGCTTCGGGCAACGGGCCCGCTTGGCCGGCTCGCTCGTCGGGAATGCGGTAAAGGCATCGCTGCGTTCGCTCGGCACCAGGTCGATCGTCTTCTTCGGGTATCGACATCGCTCGCTACAGGCCGACGGAAGTTGGCACGACCTGCACTTCGATCCGCTCGTCAAAGAGCTTCCCTGGTCATACGTCTATATTCGCCGCCGTGATCACCGCCGACAATGGTCGCATTACGCTCCGATTCCGACGCAAAGCACGTTTGACCATGACGCCGTCGACCTACGCGTGGAAGGTCTTCGACGCCTGAAACGGTATCGGCCGACAAGCGCCGAAGTCACACGGTGTGCTGCGATTCAGAATACGCTACGACATGCGTTCGGCGTCGACGTCGACGTCACGAGCGTCGTGCAAGCCGCCGTTGCGCGGCGCCGGGAACTCTTGACAAGCTACCGTCGCTTGTACGAGCGAACTCAGCCGAAGCTCGTCGTCGTGGTCGCTCCCAATATCCAAGAACTAGCCGCCGTCGAAGCGGCTCGCTCGCTCGGCATTCGCACCGCCGAACTGCAGCACGGGATGTTTTCGGTCGGCGATCCGTCGTATGCGTTTTCCGCCGAGGCCGGCCAAGTTCGCTGCTTTGCCGATGATCTTTTACTTTTCGGCGACTATTGGCGCGATCTCGCGCAAGATATTCCCGCCGGAACGACGACGCATACCATCGGCTTTCAACACTACGAAAGTCGCGCGGCAGATCCTCGCCGGAATCGTCGGCCCGGGCTGGTCGTAATTTCGCAAGCTCCGATCGGTCGTGCGCTGTCGCGTTTCGTCGTCGAACTGGCTCGGCGGCGCGTCATCGTCGGTCCGATCGTATACCGCCTGCACCCCGACGAAACCAACTGGCGAAACCGGTATCCTTGGCTGGTTGACGCCGACGTGCAAGTTGACGACGGCACGAAGCCGTTGTACGAATCGCTCGCCGAGGCGACGATGCAACTCGGCGTCTTTTCATTTGCGCTTTTCGAAGGCATGGCCCTCGGCCTGCGGACGTACGTTCTCGACCTACCGGGTTCCGAGGCGATGCAAGCGGTGATCGAGCGCCGCTGGGCGAAACTCGTCCGCGCGCCGGAAGAGTTGGCCGATTTCACCGGCCCTCAGGTAGATGCCGCCGCAATTTTTCAGCCGGGCGCTCGGCGAAACTTTCACGAGTATCTAAGCCGCTTCGTCGGTCCGGCTTAGCCGCCGCTTAGCGACGCCTCTCCCGCTCATGCCCAAGGGAACTTTCGATCCAACGGCAGTTGCCGATCGTCGAGATGTACCGGCAATCCGCCTCGCTCGTGCGACGCATAGGCAGCCACAAGGGTAAGCACGGCCAAGCGACCGTCTTCGCCCGTCGGGTAGTTCTGCTCGGCAAGCAGCGCATCAAGCACGGCTCGTGTCGGCGACGTCGAATCGGCCGGCCTGATCGTCACATCCGACTCGTCGCACGGCATGCCGTAGCGCGTCGTCGGCAATTCACGATGTTCCGCCTTGCGAATCGAAACGTGCATCGCACCGAGCAATTCGTTGACCGTTATCAGCCCGCGCGGCCCGGCGTAGGTGACGTGCAGGCCGTGCCCTTGGTCGTCGCCGGCCGCCAGATAGAACCGTTTGCCGCCGGGCGTCGTCACGCGGATCTCCCCCGCCCGATCTTGAAACTCGGGCCCGCGCGGGTTCGGCACGAAATGTTCGGAGAACCAAGCCGTGACGGCTTCCGGCGGCTCGTCCGCCAGGAAGCGAAACATTTCGAAGTAGTGCGTACCGTTCATCGCCATGCCGAAGTTGCCGGTTACGGCCGTCACGCTCGACAGACCGCCGAAAGCCGCATCGGAAATCAAAGCCTTCGGCGCCGTGTATTGCTCCATGAATCGCATCTGGTGATTGATCGCCAATTTGGCGCCTGTCTTCCGACAGGCCGCGAGCATCTCGTCGCATTCGGCGATCGACACGGCCATCGGCTTCTCGCAGAGGATGTAGCGCGCGCCGAGGCGCGCGGCAGTGCAGACGAACTCACAATGGCTCGGCGCATGCGTGGCGACGACGACGCACTCCGGTCTTTGCTTGGCGAGCATCGTTTCGAAGTCGGTAAAACGTCGTTCGACCGGAACGGAGAACTCCTTTCCCGCACCTTCCACGGCTTCGGGAAACCGATCACAAATGCCGACCAGCGGCAACTGTTTGCCGAGCACCACCTCGACGTGCCGACGACCCATTCTACCCATTCCGACCACGGCCGTATTCATCGCACATCCCTGAAGAGTATCGCATTCCACCGAGAAAATATGCCGCGACGCCGAAGTCGTCGGTCCATCGCTGACGGAGTTGTCCGACTAAGCGGCCTTAGCTTTCAAGCGGGACGACGCGTGCCACCGGAGCCGCGCGCGTATTTCCTCGCCGAGGAACCGATAACCGGCGTCGGTGAGGTGGCACGAATCGGTGAAGATTTCATCACGGGCGATTTGCGCGTCGTTGAACCATGGGTTGGCGTCATGGAACTCGATTCCCGCGTCACGGCACGCCTGCTGCGTTTCGTCGCGCACCAAACGATAGATCGTCGGATTCGCATAATCCGGCAGACTTGGCGTGAGTTTGCAGTCGGCGTTCCAAATCGAACGTTCCAGCGACGTAAGCCGCTTCTCCGTCCAGAACATGACCGGTTGCAAGACGTAGTGCACCTTCATTCCGCCGCCGGCCTGCAGCATGCTCCAGGTGCGCAAATCGTTGCGCAGCACGTCGGACATGATTCGCCATTTGTCGTCAAACGTGTAGTCGGGCGTCGTCCCTTGCTCCGCGGCTCGGCCTCGGTAACGTCGCCCCGCCCAACGTCGCAGCAGCGGAAACCGCTCGTACCAACGTTCCACGTCTTCTTTCAACTGAGCGCGAATTCGTTGATCTTCCACGGAGTGAAAGCGCTCGTAGTTGTTGTGAAATATCCGCGAGTATTCTTTCTCGGCGAAAATCGCGCCGTACTCGGGGTAGAACAACGTGGCCTTGATCGCCGCCAGAGAAATATTGATGACGCCCGACAACAGCACCACGTTGTCGATCGGCGGCAAAAACCTATTCATGTTGAGAAACAGCGATAACTCTTGCTGCGACGTTGCGCCGCGAATGGAGAGATTCACACAAGGAACGTCGTCGCGGTTCAAGTAGTTATTGACCGTCTTGGCGTCGCTCGTGGCATCGACGCCGTAAGCCGTGCTATTGCCGATGAGCACGTTGCAGCGATCATAACCGGAGCGCGCTCGCATCAGATCAACTTCACGTCCCGCGCCGTCGAACTGCCGCCGCATGCCGAGGCCGTCGGTGTTCAGCGACTTGGAGCGATAGTTCGTCAGGTTTGTGAACATGACGAAAGGGCGATACTCGGCCGCAGTTGCATAGTCTTGATGATGCGGATACCGGCGGTCGCGGGGATGTGCCATGGTCGAACTCGGCCGTAACGCCGCAGGGTGAATTCCACAATTAAATCACGTCGGCCAAAGCCCGTTCGGTGCGTCGGAAGAACAGATAGCTGACGTAGAGCACGGCAAGCGTGCCGACGAGCGGCAAGATCATCGCGGGTTCCGGCCCGTCGTCGGTGCCGAGAATCGCCCAGCGGAAGCTGTTTACGACCCAGGTCATCGGGTTGAGCATGCCGATGTATTTAACGTTTCCTTGCATGAGTTTGTAGGAGTAGACGATCGGCGTCGCATAGAACCAGATCTGCACGAGAAACGTTACGGCATGCGCGGCGTCGCGAAATCTGGCGGTCAGTGCCGACATCGCAAAGCCGACGCTCAACGACACCAGCAGCGCCCAAGCGACGAACAGCGGCAGCCAAATCACATGTATAGTCGGGAAATAGCCGAAGCACGTCAAAACGCCGATCTGGATGACGAACTGCACCAGAAAATCCGGCACGCACGTCATCGCGCCGTAAAACGGCAACAGCGCTCGCGGAAAGTGGATCTTCTGTATTAAATGACTGTTGCTCACCAAGCTCGACGACACCGAACTCAGCGCGCTACTGAACAGAATCCACGGCAGCATGCCGACGTAGTTAAAGATCGCGTACGGCCGGCCTTCGGAATCCATTTTGGCCAAATTGCCGAACACGAACGAGTAGAGAATTACGCTGAAGAACGGCTGAATAATGATCGCCGCGGCTCCCAGTGCCGATTGCTTGTACTTCACCTTAAAGTCGCGCCAGACCAGGAGCATGACCATCGAGCGAAAGCGCCATAACTCGGCGAGATCGAGACCCAGCACGCGGCGATCCGGGCGGATGAACGTGATCCGTTGGGACGTCGTACGTTCCGGGGCTTCAAAATCGGCGTGAACGAGCGCGGATGCGGCGGGGGGCATTCGGGCAACACTCCTCAAGCGGCGCGAATCGCGCGACGGCGACGCGGCGAAAGCCGCGGGCCTGCGTCGAAAGCGGCCGGGTTTATAGACCGTGTCTCCATCGAAACTCAAGGTCACTTCGCCCCCGCCGGCGCTGCCGGCGGAGAGTTCGTCCTGAAGGAACGCATCGCCGGTGACTTCACAGAGTCAGCTTGTGACTTTTGGCTGGCTCGCGATATACTCCCGCCTCTTTGCTTCAAGTCCACTTCAAGTCCCTTGCTCGCCGCCCAGCCGCCTCATGAACCATATGTTGGAAGCCTCCGGCCGTCGCTCTTCCCACGTCGCCTGGTGCCGATCATGAGCGACACGGCCCTGAAAATTCGCGGCTTGGGCAAATGCTATCGCCTTGGGCAACGGCCGAGCCTCGGAGCTGCGTCGTGGCGACAGCTTAAGGATTACGTCAAGAGGCGTCCGCACGTCGTTGCGGAGTCCACCGAACGGACCTTTTGGGCGCTGCAAGACGTGTCGACGGAAATTCACGTCGGCGACGTGGTCGGCGTCATCGGTCGCAACGGCTCGGGCAAAAGCACGCTGCTCAAAATCCTCTCGCAGATCACGCAACCGACGACCGGAGAAGTCGAAGTCCGCGGGCGACTCGGATCACTATTGGAAGTCGGCACCGGGTTTCATCCAGAGTTGACCGGCCGCGAAAACATTTACCTCAACGGCATCCTGCTCGGGATGTCTCGCCGCGAAGTTTCGCTCAAGCTCGACGACATCATCAGCTTTGCCGGCGTGGAGAAGTTCATCGATACGCCGGTCAAGCGTTATTCAAGCGGCATGTCGGTACGACTGGCGTTTTCCGTCGCGGCGCAACTGGAATCGGAAATCCTGATTCTCGACGAAGTTTTGGCGGTCGGCGACCAAGCGTTTCAGCGCCGCTGTCTCGGCAAGGTAAACGAAGTCGCCGGTTCGGGCCGCACGGTGCTTGTAGTCAGCCATAACTTGCCGATTTTGCAAAACGTCTGCAATCGGGGCCTGCTGCTCAAAGACGGCCGCGTGCATATGGACGACAAGATCAACGCCGTCGTGCGGCGCTACGTCGAGATGGATCAACAGGCCAGCGGCGAACAGGTTTGGCATGATCGCGAACGCGCGCCCCGCTTTGAAGACGGCTCGATCGCGCTGCGTTCCATTCGTGCGCTCGACTCGGACGGCCGCGCCGCATCGAACTTCGACGTCGACGAATCGTTCGAAATCGAAGTCGAGTATGAAGTGCTGCGGCAGAAACACGTCGCCAGCATTCACCTTTACTTCCGCACGCAGTTGGGCGAGTGCGTCTTCTGCACGATGGACAATCCATTTACGCCGTGGAAGGTGCAACCGCAGCCGGAAGGCGTGCATCGGGCGCGTTGTCGAGTTCCCGCCGGATTGCTGAGCGACGGCGTGTTTCACGTCGAGTACGTCATCTGCACGTTTCCAACTTCGTTTTTCCACGTCGCCGAGCGCGATGCCTTGGTGCTCACCGTTTCCGACGGCATGCGACCGTCGCCCGTGCGGCACGACTGGACGCGTGAATGGCCGCAATCCTTGGTCCGCCCCTTGCTCGATTGGCAGTTCGACGCCCAATCGCGGCATGCGAAAGCGGCTTAGCGAAAGATGCTCGGCTTCATGGAATCCTCGTCGCTTTCTTCGGCACGCGCTTGCCGCGACGTCGGCCAAGAAACTTCGCCCGACATAGCGGCGAAGACCGCACGACGCCGCGCCGTCCTTTGGGTCTGCATCGATACGCATTTTCGCGAGATGATTCGTTTGGCTCGCATGTTGCGCCGCGAAGGTCGCCATGAGCCGTATATTTTGTTCGCCGAAGACTATCCGCTGATCGACGCGGATTTCGCAACCTGCCGTCGCGAGCGGTTCGAGTTTAATCACTTCCGCCGGCCCGTCGGCGGCGGAGTACCACCGGAAGATGCCGCGCCTTCGCCGACGCCGCGGTCACCGGAGCGCCGGCTTCGCACCGGCATCGGTGCGGCCAAGCGAGTCTTCGGCGCCGTTCGTAGTCGCCTGCGCGAAACCTTGAGCAAGATTTCCGCCTGTCGATTGGTGTTCGACGCCGTGAGCGTAGTCCGCGTGCTCGCGCGGCAGTTCGCTCTAGCTCGAGATTGCCTGGCCGAGATCCGAGCCGAGGTCCTGATTTTGCCGGAAGACAACGTCGAGTATTCGACTGCGGCGTTCATCCGCGCCGCGCACGAGCTACGCATGCCGGCGATAGTTATTCCCTACTCGCTTTGCAACTCTCAAGAGCCGGCCGAGGCCTATTACAACCATCCGGCTTATCAAGCCTCGCGACCGCTCAATCGGCTCGTCTGCAGGTTCTTTCCGCAGTGGAAGCTGACTTATCGCGATCGCAATTTGGTGCGCATGCCGGCCGCTTGGATTCTCGCTCGCGAGTATCTAAAGCTCGGTCCGCCAAACCCTTGGCTGTGGAACAGCGGCGACGCCGACTGCTACGTCGTCGATAGCCGGGCCGCGTATCGTTACTACTTCGAATGCGGACAACCGGCCGAACGCACTCACGTGCTCGGTACGCTGCGACAGGATAATCTGGCAGAGTGTCGCCGCGCGGCAAACTTCGAGCGTGAAAGATTGCTCGTCGAGCAGAATTTGCCGCCGCGCGATTTACTCGTCGTCTGCGCGTTTCCGCCGTACCAAGCGCCGATGCCGAAGCCCGGCTGTGAGTTTTCCAACTACCGCGAATTGTGCGACGCCTGGCTGTCGGAACTTGCCGCGGTGCGCGATCAGGCCAACGTGCTTGTGGTCCCGCACCCCCGCATGAGCGCTGAAGAGGTTTCAATGCTCGAAGGCCGTGGCGTCGCCGTCGTGACGGAAGACATCGTACGCTGCTTGGCCGTCGCCGATATTTACGTAGCCAGCGTTTCGGCGACGATCGCCACGGCCAACGCCTGCGGCATCCCGGTTGTCAACTACGACGTGTACGGGTTTGATTACGACGACTACAAGCAAGTACCCGGCGTACTCGCGGTGCGTAACCGTGCGGAGTTTCGCGAACGTCTTAAAAAGCTGACCGGCGACGCCGCCTATTTAGCCGAAATCCGCCGTGCGCAACAAGCGATCGCCGCCGAGTGGGGCGTGCTCGACGGCGGCGCCGGACGTCGGCTTTGTCGGTTAATGGAAGAATTGGTCGCGGTTCGCCGGCCGGATGCCGTCGAAAACAGGTCGGTCGCCGCCTGAACCCCGCTTAGCAGATTTGACAACGGAGTCGAAACAGATGACGACGACGAGCAAACTACGAATGAGAACGACCCGATTTCAACGGACCGCGTCGCCCGAACCGGCGTACCCGAACATGGCGTCGTTCTTCGCCGATCGGTCGCTTGTCGATCGCTATCTCGACGGCGAAGAACCGGTCGACGTGTTTATTCCGGTAATGCACACGAACGAACTATGGCGTAACAATCTGCTGTCGATCTACCGCGAAATTCCGGTCAATCGGCTGATCCTCGGCGATGCCGGTTGTCAAGACGATACGCTACTGATTGCTCGCGAGTTCCCGCGTGTTGAAGTTCACGATCATCGGGCTTTTAAGTCGCTCGGTTACAGCATACGCAAGATGATCGAGGCCGTGTCGACCGAATGGTTCGTCTACTTGCACTCCGACGTTTGCCTGCCGGAAAACTGGTACGAAGCAATGTCAAAGCGGCGCGGCGATTTCGATTTCTTTGAGTGCCGACAGAACATCGTCGTCTGCTTGGAAGATCCGCTGCCGCTCAGCGGTACGCGGGCTTACTCGGGTAGCCAGATGGGACGCAAAGAAGCGTTTGCCGAAGTTCTGCCGCTCATCGAAGACGACTATCTCTACCGCAGCGAAGACATCGTCATCGCCGAGCTGCTGCAAAAGCATGGTAGGCGTTACGGCAAGGTCGGCGAAACCCATCACTATCATCAACACCTGCCCCGTCGCACGACGCAGTCGCACCTGGAACGCAAAATCCAGGTGTCGTACAGAGTGACTCCGACGCGCGCCGAACGGGTTCGCGCCGCCGATATGCAAGCTCGAGCCTTGGTGAAGTATCTCGAACCTCGCCCCGAAATTGTCGCACAGGTCGTCGATAACGTTCGTGAGTTGATCGAGATCGGCGAAACGACGTGGGAGCAGTTTCTTCTTTGGGCTTCCGACGCGAGTCCGGGTTGGCATGCGGCTCTCGCATCCGTGACCGGCGCCGCCTACACGCCCACCTCGCCGCTCAAGGCCGCGTTGGCCCAGTGGATGCAAGCCAACAAGACTTTCGCCAAGTCGCTCGTTCGCACGCTCCTTCGGAAGTAGTCGAGATTCGCAATATGACAACCTTCGTGTTGGATCTTGGTTGTGGAACGGCCAAAACGACAGGCGCCGTCGGTCTTGACGTGATTCCGCTCGCGGGCGTCGACATCATCGGCGATCTTTCTGAGCGTCCCTATCCCTTTGCGGCCGACACGTTCGACGCCGTCTACCTTAATGACGTGATCGAGCATCTACCGAACACGATCAAGACAATGGAGGAGTTGTACCGAATCCTGAAGCCTGACGGCCGTGTGTACATTCGAGTCGTCAACTGGAATAGTCGTTGCGCGGCGATGGACCCGACGCATGTCGGCTATTACACCGAACACACCTTCGATTTCTTCGGCAAACGGGTTGGACGCTCCTACTACACGCGGGCCCGATTCGACGTCGTGCAGGTTCGCCGCGTCTACAATCGGTTCGCCGAGATGCTTTGCCCGAACGAGCGGCTGCTGCATTTTTTCAGTCAGTTTTGGTCGAACGTGTTGGACGACTTGCACTTCGAGTTAAGAGCCGTGAAATCGGCGGCACCGGCGGTATCGAAGCCAATGGCCGGAGAACCGCATGAATGGTTCCGACATTTGCGTTGCCCGCTCTCACTAGCGCAAGGCGGAGCCGGCAAATTGACGCTCCGCGGCGACTGGTTGGTTTGCGAAGAGTCGGGTTGCAAATATCCGATCGGCAACGGTGTGCCCTATTTGAGCCGGGAGCAAGCCGTGAGATGGCGCGAAACGGCGGTTGCCGACTTGCCGTCGCCGGCGCCGTTTCCGGAATTGATGCCGGTGGAAGATCGCCCTATTTTGAGCCTTGCCCAGGACGACGGCTTTCGACCGATCAGCTCTGTGGAAGATTTTTATCATGAACTCCACAAGACGTACGGTCGCTTGCCGACGGGCATGTTGCGGCACGCGATTTTCTTTCCGATTTTGCGACATATCACGGCCGGTCGCAAGCTGTTGTGCGAAGCTGCTTTAACGTTGCGGCGTTTTGCCGGGCGATTCCGTAGAAAAGTGATGAAGGTGCGTCCGGTCGAGCGGCTTCAGCCGCCGGCGCCAACGAACAAGGCCGCATGAAGACGCTTCCTCCGCCCCCCCATATATCCGAACATCTTCGTGCCGCGACTTCGGCGTCACCACGCCGGCGTGTGCTCGTAGCGATTCATAGCAACACGTTTTTTGTCGAACTGTTCCGCACGGCGAAACTTGTAAAAGCGTCGTCAGATTTCGATATCGGCGTTTTGTTCGGCTGGCCGTACCCGACGCAGGCTCGCGACGTGGCGGCTTGTCGAAGTGAAGGAATCGATTGTCTGGGCGAAGACGGGGGCACGATTCCGGAGCCCGCGGCGATCGATGCCGCACGGACTCCGAGCGACGCGGCAACCACGGTCGCACGTCCCCGGTTGAGCATTCCGTATCGGGCATGGCTCAAAATCCTCGCGCTGAAGAATCGTGCGATACAAGAACTGCCGGATCTGCTTCCCGACGACGTGCGAGTTTGGCTGCGGCGTTGCAAGATATTCTGGGCAAAGTCGCAACCTGCGTTTCTCGCTTGGCACGTCCGGCGGCGAGAGTTCGCCGAAAGGGTTCTGAGTAATCGGCGAATTGATTTGCTCGTACTCGGCGGCGACATGCCCGGCTACGACACGTCGGACTTCATCGCCGCGGCGCATCATTTGGATATTCCCGTGGCGCTCGTGCCGTCGACCATGTCGAACGGGCTCGAACAGGCCGAGGCATACTTTCACAATCCGCAGTTCCAACTCGAGAGCCGGGAGAATCGCGGCGCGGCGCGGAGGTATCCGCGCTGGGTTCGCGAACATCGCGGACGAAAACTGCTGCGGCGTCCGGGCGGCGATATCCTCGCGATGGAGGAACTCGGCACGGCGCCGCCTCACCCTTGGGGATTCAACAGCGGTTTTGCCGACGTCGTCTGCGCGGAAAGCCAAGAGATGATCGACTATTACCTCGACTGTGGGTTGCCTCGCGAGCAGATCGTTGATACGGGTTCGCCTGCGAACGACGTTCTCGCTGAATATGCCGCCACGGCTCCACAACGGCGGAGCGAACTTTTGCGCGAACTCGGACTCGTCGACGACCGCCCGTTGATCGTCGCCGCCTTGCCGCCGGACTTTTTGTATCTCGACGGCGGCCGGCCGGAATGCGACTTTCGCAAGTACGATGATCTCGTCGCGTTTTGGCATCGCTCGCTGACGTCGCTTGGCCACTGTAACGTGCTGCTCTCGTTGCATCCGTCAGTCTCACCCGAAGCGTTTCGGCATTTAGAGACCGATAACCTGCGGATCGGCCCCGGCAACACGGCTTCGCTAGTGCCGCTGGCGGACGTCTACGTCGCCAGCGTGTCGTCGACGATTCGCTGGGCCATCGCTTGCGGCAAGCCGGTGATTAATTACGACGTCTACCGCTATCGCTACACGGATTACCTGCACGTCCCCGGTGTGGCGACGATGGAAGAGCAGGTGGAGTTTGTCGCCGAATTGGATCGCATGGCGAACGACGTGGAATATCGTCGTAAACGGACGCTACAGCAACAGTCGGTCGCCGACCGCTGGGGACGGCTCGACGGTCTGGCGGGGCGTCGATTGTTGGAACTCTTCCGAAAACTCACGACGCCGAGCGCCGCCGATGTCGCGTCCCGTCAGGGCGAAGCAGCTGTCAAACGCTCCGCTTAAACGCGGCCGAGGCGAAGTGACCGGCTGAATGCCGGCACTGCCGTCATCTGCTGACGGCGATGATTGCATTGATCTCGTCGGCCGTTTTCGCTAAGTTTCCGCACGCACACGCGCCCGCGATCTCGGCAAGACGCCGTTTAGAATTAGCCGGCGACGACGATTCGCGTCAGGGAGGAATGCATGGGGAAACGCACGGCGGCGATTCTAGGGATCACCGGACAGGACGGCAGCTACCTGGCCGAGTTTTTGTTGCGCCGTGGCTACCGTGTATGCGGCATGGTGCGCCGTTCGAGCAGCCCGAACTTCGTCCGACTCGAAGGCATTCGCGATCGGATCGAACTTCTCTCGGGTGATCTACTCGATCAATCATCCATCAACTCATTCCTCGCCGAATCGCAGCCCGACGAGGTATATAACCTCGCCGCGATGAGCTTCGTGCCGGAGAGTTGGCGTGAACCGGTCCTGACGGGCGAGTTCACCGGCTTGGGCGTCACGCGCGTTCTTGAGGGCGTGCGACTTGTTTGCCCGCAGGCGCGCTTTTATCAAGCGGGCAGCAGCGAAATGTACGGCAAGGTGCTGGAAACGCCGCAGAGCGAAGCAACGCCGTTCTACCCGCGCAGCCCTTACGGCGTGGCAAAATGCTACGGGCACTACATCACGCTCAACTACCGCGAGAGCTACGGAATGTTCGCCTGCTCGGGCATTCTGTTCAACCACGAAAGTCCGCGTCGCGGCCTGGAATTCGTCACACGGAAGATCACCGACGGCGTCGCTCGCATTAAGCTCGGTTTGGCGAACGAACTGCGACTCGGCAATTTGGACGCCCGTCGCGATTGGGGCTTCGCAGGCGATTACGTTCGCGCCATGTGGCTAATGCTGCAACAAGCCGAACCGGATGACTATGTCGTCGGTACCGGCGAGACGCATTCGGTGCGGGAATTCTGCGAGGCGGCGTTTTCACACGTCGGACTCGACTACCGTAACCACGTCGTCGTCGACCCAAAGTTTTATCGCCCCGCGGAAGTCGACTTGCTGCTGAGCGATCCGACGAAGGCCCGCACGAAACTCGGCTGGCAATGCGAAGTCGGCTTTGAAGAACTCGTCCGCATCATGGTCGATTCCGACATGCAACGACTGGGCGCTCACGTCGACTCTCGTCCTCTGCACAGGGCGGCCTAAGCCGATGCACTTTTTCGACTCCCACAACCGGTTTCGCGCCGAGCTAGGACTTTCTCCATGAACGATTCTCCGATTTCCGTCGCCGTCGTCGGGGCCGGCAGTATGGCCCGCGAGCACATTCGCGCTTTTCAATCGCTTCCCGGCGTAACGATCGCCGGCCTGCATAGCCGTACGCGAGCCAAGGCCGAAGCGCTGGCGGCCGAGTTCCGCATCGCCAAGGTGTGCGACTCGACCGAATCGCTCTACGCCGCGACCGAGGCCGATCTCGTCGTGAACACGGTGTTCGAAACGTCGATGAAGTCGGTCGCCCTCGAGTGTTGCCGGCTTCCCTGGACGCTTCTGCTCGAAAAGCCGCCGGGTATGCACTTGGCCGAAGCTCGGCAAATTCAGGCCGCCGCCGAGAAGGCCGGCCGCACGGTGCTTGTCGGCCTCAATCGCCGTTTCCTCAATAGTTCGCTCGCCGCCTTCGATGATCTGGCCGATCGCCCCGGCCCGCGCTTCATTCATGTGCAAGACCAGCAAGATTTGGAAGTTGCGCGGATCTTGAAGCATCCGCCCGAGGTGGTCGAGAATTGGATGTTCGCCAATTCGATTCACTTGGTCGATTACCTTCGCTACTTCGGTCGTGGCGACATCCTCGACGTAACGCCGATCGCCGGTTGGAATCCGCGGGAACCGGGAGTCGTGTTGGCCCGCGTCGATTTCTCCAGCGGCGACGTCGGCTTGTACGAAGCCCTTTGGAACGGACCGGGCCCGTGGGCCGTCACCGTGTCGACGCCGCAGAAGCGTTGGGAGATGCGGCCGCTGGAGGAGGCGAAGTTTCAGAATGCGGGCGAGCGCAAACTGCACGTCCTGCCCGCCGCGGAACTCGATGCGCAATTCAAGCCCGGATTCCGTCGACAGGCCGAGCACGCCGTCGCCGCCGTGCGCAAGCTGCCCCATCGCAGCACGCACTTGGCCGAGGCGCTGCAAACGATGAAGCTGATCGCCGACATCTATTTCACGAAAGCCGCCGCCGCGTCGCGCGCCGCGTAGCCGAATATGAACGTCATCCTGCTGGCCACGTACAACGGCGCGGCTTATTTGACGGAGATGCTGGCGAGCATCCGCCGGCAGACGTGCGACGACTGGCGTTTATTGGCTCGCGACGACGGCTCGTCCGACGACACGTTGCAAATACTGCAACAAGCGGCCCAAGTCGACTCGCGCATTGAAGTGATCGTCGATTCGTCGGAACGATTGGGGGCCGTCGGAAATTTCAGTCGCCTGCTGCAACTGGCTGAAGCGCAGGGCCCGACGACCGTGAGCTGCGCCGATCAAGACGATGTCTGGCTGCCGCACAAGCTGGAGTGCGAACTTCGCGAATTGCGACGGCTTACCACGGTGCACGGTGAGCGGACGCCGCTGCTCGTGCATTCGGATTTGCGCGTGGTCGATGCGGCGCTGCGACCATTGCGAGACTCGCTGCATCGAGCCGTTCACGTCGATCCGCGGGCCGACGATCCGTTGGCGGCCCTTTGCGTGACGAACTTCGTCACCGGTTGCACCGCCGCGTTTAATCGCGCGTTACTGAACGTCGTCGCGCCGCTACCTGCCGAAGCTCGGATGCATGATTGGTGGATCGCTCTGTGCGCCGCGACCGTCGGCAAGATCGGCTATCTCGACGAGCCGACGGTTCTTTACCGCCAACATGCGGGCAACGTCGTCGGCGCGGCCAGCCTCTGGTCGAGATTCAATCCGCTGGGCTCCGGCTTTCGCTCACAATGGCGACGCGGCGTCGACAATCTGCGGATGTCGGCGGCTCAGATGCGGGCGCTGGGTCGGCGAATCGTGGAAACAACAGGCGATTCGGGACACCCGGCGCTCGTGACGATCGAAAACTATTGCCGGGCCTTCCACGCCGACCGCTCGACATGGGATCGGTGGCGGCTCTTGCGACAAAGCGGATACGGCAAGTCGGGCCTGCTCCGGCAAACGCTGCTCGCCGCACGACTTATTTCGCTCGGCCGGCGCGCGGCGTAAGAGTCAGCCGACAAACGGCGCTAAGCGGCCTTGCGAACGTCGGCTCGCGCCCCGAACGTGCGCACCAGCGCTTCGGCCAAGCCGTACGGCCGTCGCCAACCGAGCATGTTGCGAATCTTGTCGGACGAGACGGTGAGCGAGCCGGTCATTCGTTCGACGGCGCCGCGACGGCCGGCGAGCGTCAATATCGGTTGAAGCATCGCCGTCGGAATCGGCAGCCGGCGCAACGAACGGCCGCAGGCCGTGGCCGATGCTTGCAGCAACTCGGAGAGAGTCACGTCGGAGCCGTCGCTCACGAAAAATGTCTCGCCGCCTGCCGCCGGATGTTCGACGGCGGCGATAATCGCATCGACCAGGTTCTCGACGTAGACCAAGCTGCGTCGCCCTCGCAATAGCCCCGGCGGCAAAGGGTAGCCGCGGGCCGCGTATCGCATGAGCCGCATCAAATCACCCGGCAGCCCGGCGCCGTAGACCGGCGCCGGCCGCAGAACGACGGCTTCGACGCCGGTCGCTTGTGCCCGGCATCGAACCACCCGTTCGCCATCGCGTTTGCTGATTCCGTACGGCGTCGTCGGGCGGCATTCGTCGTGCTCGGTCAACGGCCGCGGCGAGGAATTCGCGACGGCATGCACCGAACTGCAATAGATGAAGCGACGAACCTGCGCCCCGGCGGCGCGCAGCAGAGTATCCGCGGCCTGCACGTTCATCGCCGCGAACTCTTCCGACCGTGCGCCGCGGCAATGCACCTTGGCCGCGAGATGCACTGCGGCGTCGACTTCGCGGAACAGTTCGCGCGGCCAAGCCGTCGCAGGCCCGATCTCGCCGCACCAGCCGAGTTCCACGCCAGGCGGCAATTCGGAAGCCGACTCCAGCCTGCGAATGACGGCCCTTACGATGAACCCGCGTTTCGACAGTTCGCGGCACAGCACGCGGCCGATATGCCCCGCGGCGCCGGTCACCAGAATGCGCGGCCGAATCGTTGTCATGAGAACAAGGGACGAGTTCGAAAGGGCGAAAGGATGAGAGGTTCTAATCTTTGCCCGTGGTCGCGGCAATCCGATTACGCAGCAGCGGCGGCGGTTCGAGTGGAGTCGACATTGACCCCGATTTCCGTCCGGCATAAAACACCGGTCCGCAAGATTCACAGTCGAATCATGCGACTGCCGGCATCGCCGGCAAGAAGAACTTGGCCGACGACCACGATGCCTTCCAACCTGCTCAAGCGCACGTTCGACGTCTTGCTGGCGCTGACCGCCGGCGGGCTGCTGCTCGTGCCGATGCTGGTGATCGCCGTCGTCGTGCGTCTTACGTCGCGCGGGCCGGCTCTCTACTGGTCCGATCGCGTCGGGCGGGATAATCACATCTTCCGCATGCCGAAGTTTCGAACCATGAGGATCGACGCCCCCGAGGTCGCCGCCCATTTGCTCGAGCGCCCCGCGGCGTGGCTGACGCCGATCGGCGGATTCTTGCGAGCTACGAGTCTCGACGAACTTCCCCAGCTTTGGAGCATTCTGCGCGGCGACATGAGTTTCGTCGGCCCGCGCCCCGCGCTTTTTAATCAGCACGACCTGATCGCCGAGCGAACCGAACACGACGTGCATCGACTCACCCCGGGACTCACCGGTTGGGCTCAAGTCAACGGCCGCGACGAACTCACGGTCGTCGATAAGACGGCGTTCGATGCGTGGTATCTGCGCAATCGTTCGCTGCGACTCGATCTAAAGATTCTGCTGTTTACCGTGACCAAGGTCGTGCATCGGCGCGAAAGCACGGTTTCAGCGCTCGACAAAGATCAACGGCAGGCGGCCGCAAGCGGTCGCGCGGCTTAACCGGCGACGTCGGTCTCGGCGAACGCCGCTCCTTCGGTTAAGCAAGATCCGTGGTCGAACATCGGGGGTTAAGCCCCGGGTTCCGCACATTACGCCGTGCCGGCACTGCTGGCCGCGACGACGGCGTTCGCGCGCTCATTTTCGCCGTACAGAGCGGAATTGACAGGCACCGGCGGGGCGGGCTAGATTTCCCACCTTCGGCAAGATGCCGATTCGATGCGCCGAGAAGGATTTTCCACACCTTCGACGCCGGTCAGGGAAGACGAAGCGCATGGACGGGAACTTTCAATCTTCGCTGCACGTGGTTCGCCGCGCTATGATCATGGCGGGCCTTCCCCTGCTGTTCGCCGGCATTCACTACGGCGCCTACGTGCTTCGTTTCGATGCGGCCCCGCCGCCGCCGTTCGACGCCGTCTTGCAGGAATCGCTCGGAATGTTCGTGCTGCTGAAGACCGCGGCATTCGTTTGGTTCGGACTCCATCGCGGTTGGGGACGGTTCGTTACGTTTCACGATCTCGTGGTCGTCGTCGAAGCGACCACAGTCGGGACGTTTCTGCTGGTGCTCACCGACTTCTTCATGCTCACGGATGCCGTCGTGCCGCGGAGCGTCATCGTCCTCGATTGGGGCGGCACGCTGATCGTCGTTTGCGGCCTGCGCGGACTCGGACGGTCGATTCGCGAGCGGTACATGACGTTGTTTCATCGCGAAACCGAAGCGCGGCGCGTACTGATCGTCGGCGCAAATCAAGCGGGCGAAACGTTGCTGCGCTCGATCAAGTACGACGGTCGTATCGCATACCATGTTTGCGGGTTCGTCGACGACGACGTCCGCAACGTCGGGGAAACGATCGCCGGAGTGCCGATTCTCGGTACGCTACAGAGAACGAGCGAACTGGCGCTCCGCCACGGCATCGACGAAGTGTTAATTACCACTGGAGAGTTTCCCGGTCCGCTCGTGCGGCGCATCGTCGGCGACTGCCGGGCGAACAACATCCGCGTCAGCATGCTGCCGAGCTATGAGCAATTGCTGAGCGGACGCTTGGCGGTGTCGACTCGCGAAGTCGCAATCGACGATCTGTTGCGCCGCGAACCGGTGAGCCTCGACACGGCCGGCATCGACCAATGGCTCCGCGGCCGCACGTTGATGGTGACGGGAAGCGCGGGAAGCATCGGCAGCGAAGTCTGTCGACAGTTGCTGCATTTCGCGCCGGCGCGGCTGGTGTTGGTCGACCGCTCGGAGAACGGCCAGTTTCATCTGGAACGCCAAATTCGCGAGCTCGCGCCGCAGTTGCCGGTGGAAGTGCGCATCGCCGACATTTCCGATCGCTCGCGCATGGAGCGGCTATTCGCGGAACTGCGGCCCGATATTCTCTTTCATGCCGCAGCGTATAAACATGTGCCGCTGATGGAAGCCAACCCCGGCGAGGCGATCAAGAACAACATCGTCGCCACGCGGCTTTTGGCCGACTTGGCCGACGAGCACGGTCTCGGCGCGTTCGTGCTGATCTCGACCGACAAAGCGGTCAACCCGACAAGCGTGATGGGCGCCTGCAAACGCGCCGCGGAGCTCTACGTGCGATCGCTCTCCGAACGGTCGACGTGCCGATTCGTCACCGTGCGGTTCGGCAACGTGCTCGATAGCGCCGGAAGCGTCGTGCCGATTTTCCGCGAACAGATCGCTCGCGGCGGTCCGGTGACCGTGACCGACGAACGCATGCAGCGCTACTTCATGACCATTCCGGAAGCCGCGCAGTTGGTGATTCAGGCCGGCGCCATGGGGCAAGGAGGAGAGATCTTCGTGCTCGAAATGGGCACGCCCGTGCGCATCGTCGATTTGGCGGCCGACATGATTCGTTTGTCGGGACTCGAAGTCGGTCGCGATATCGAAATCGAATTCACCGGTCTGCGTCCCGGCGAGAAGCTGTTTGAGGAACTGCACGCGCCCGAAGAAGTGCATCAACCGACGCGCCACCCGAAGATTCACGTGGCGTCGCACAACTCGCTGCTCGCCGCGGACGAAATCGAAGTGGAGATCGATCTGCTGACGGAGTGCGTCGACCGGTCCGCCGATGAAATCATCGCGACGTTGCGCCGGCTCGTGCCGGAGTATCGAGCGGAAACGATCGCGACGTCGAAGCCTCGCTTGTTTCATCCCGAGGGCGGGGATCGCTCAACTCATCCGCGTGCGGCATGATGTATCAGTCCTCCCGCACGCCGCCCACGGCCGAAGAATTCGCCCGACAGATCCGGCTGCAAGTCGTGCGCATGGTGAATCGCGGCGGGAGCTCGCACGTCGGCTCGGCGCTTTCCATCGTCGACATTCTAGCCGTGCTCTACGGGCGGGTGCTGCACGTCGATCCGACAAGGCCGCGAATGGCGGAACGCGATCGGTTTTTCTTGAGCAAAGGGCATGCGGGCGCGGCCGTATACGCGACGCTGGCGCTGCGCGGATTCTTTCCGCTCGACAAGCTCGACGGCCACGGCCAAGACGGCGCCGACCTAAGCGGACACGTTTCACACAAAGGCGTTCCCGGCGTCGAGCTTTCGACCGGATCGCTCGGCCATGCCTTGCCCGTCGCCTGCGGCATGGCGTACGGCGCGAAGCTTGACGGTCGCACGCATCGGCACGTGGTACTGCTGAGTGACGGCGAATGCGACGAAGGCTCCAACTGGGAAGCGGCGCTCTTCGCGGCCCACCACCAGTTGTCGAACGTTACGGCGATCGTCGACTACAACAAATTGCAAAGTCTGGGGAGCGTGAACGACACGCTGCGCCTGGAGCCGTTCGCAGACAAATGGCGCAGCTTCGGCTGGGCGGTGTGCGAAGTCGACGGGCACGATCACGAAGCGCTCGAACATGTGCTGACGGCCTCGACCGACGAAGTGGGAAAGCCGCTTTGCGTGCTGGCCCACACCGTCAAGGGTAAGGGCGTATCGTACATGGAAAACTCCGTGGATTGGCACTACCGCACTCCGCGCGGCGACGACTTCGACCGCGCCATCGCGGAGTTGGAGCGCGCGGCATGAAAGAGGTCTTCGTCGAAGCGTTGCTGCAACTGGCGGAGCGCGACCCGAAACTGATCGTGCTTACGGCCGATCTCGGCTACGCGATGTTCGAACCGTTCGTCGAACGATTCCCGCGGCAGTACCTGAACGTCGGCGTGGCCGAGCAGAACATGATGGGCGTCGCCGCCGGCTTGGCGCTTGACGGACGCACGGTGTTCACCTACTCGATCGCGAACTTTCCCACGCTTCGCTGCCTCGAACAAGTCCGCAACGACGTTTGCTACCACGGCGCCAACGTGAAGGTGGTTGCCATCGGCGCAGGCTTCAGTTACGGCCCGCTCGGCTTCTCGCACCACGCCACGGAAGACCTCGCCATACTTCGTAGCTTGCCGGAGATGACAGTGCTCTCGCCCGGCGACGATTGGGAAGCGGCCGAGTGTACGAAAGCGGCGGCACAACATGTCGGGCCCTGTTATATACGCCTCGATAAGGGCTCGATCATCGGCGTGCCGCAGAGCGACGAACCGTTTGCGATCGGCCGCGCCCGGCGGCTTCGCGAAGGGCGCGACGCCACGCTGGTAGCCACCGGCGGCATCTTGCCGGTAGTCATCGACGCGGCCGACCGGCTGGCCCAAAACGGCCTGGAATGCCGCGTTTTGAGCATGCCGACGGTCAAGCCGCTCGATATCGAGGCGCTGGCTGATGCAGCTCAGGATACCGGCGGTATTTTCACGGTCGAAGAGCACACGATCGACGGCGGCCTCGGCGGCGCCGTCGCCGAAAGCTTGCTTGAGTGCGGCGCCGCGCCGAGCGTGTTCCACCGTTTCGGACTACGCGGCGGCTTCGCAACGCTTGTCGGTTCGCAAGCCTACCTCCGCAAGGCGTATCAACTGGATGCCGAGTCGATTGCGCAAGAAGTGCCGGCACGCCTGGCAATCCGTCGCCCGCGAGCGTCGTTAGCGGCCTAGGCTCGAAGTCGCCGCGAAACTATAGTCGCCGCGCACGCTCGGCCGATGCTAATGATACGGGCCCGTGCGTCTCACTTCTCGGCATGGAATCGCCATGAATCGCCAGCTTCTGCTTTCGCTCATCGTCGGCCTCCTTGCAACGAACGCCGGCGTCGATGCGTGCCATGCCCAATGGTCATTTAACTTCGGCTACAGCGAAGGCTACCGCGGACACCACCATCATCACCATCCGCATTGGTACGGCGCAAGCTGGTACTATCGGCCGTACGTCGATTACGTGTATGTCGCTCCGCCGCCGACGGTCTACGTCGCCCCGGTAGTGACGCCGGTCATGCCTGTGCAACCGGCGCTCTCGGCGATCCCCACGCAGACGCCCGTATCGGCCGCTTCGTCGTCGCCCGCCACCACAACTGCGGCGAGCCCTGTTGTGCGGAGCAATGCGCTCCCCGCATATTCCGGCTCGGGCGTGACCATTCGTAATCCGCAAGCCTCGGGCGGCAAGGTGGCGTTCATCGTCGACGAGCGAACGGAAATGAACCTCGCGCCCGGCGAGAGCGCTTCGCTGAAAGACAAAGCGAGCTATACGGTGACGTTCGACCGCGGCGGCGACTTCGGCACTACGCATCGCGTACTCGGCGAGGGAACGTACGAATTCGTCGCCACGGAAAAAGGCTGGGAACTTCGCCGAGAGGCGATCGATGCGGCCGCCGCTCCAAACCTGCCGACGGTTCGTCGCAATGAATTGCCGGCAAGTATCGCGCGCTAGGCGGCAAGCGTGTGTTCGACGTCAGAGATGCAGAAACGCATCGCCCCGGCCATCGCTTGGGCTGCGAATCAACGCGGCCATGCCCTCCCCTTTCAAAAGGTGTTTCTCGTTCAATAGGCATTGCTTAGCAAGATGCCTACGCGACTGACCGGGACCGGTGCATCCGAACGAAGCGTGCATTGTGAATTCGTAGAATCAAATCTCTCCGAACGTTCACCCCGGATGATTCATTCTTGACGACGGGCACGACAAGCAACGCAAATGCCACAGGCGCCTTCGATTTCGATGGCCTCGGGTCGATGAATCACGTTCTTGGGCTTGCCGGTCGAACATCACTCTTAGGGCAGGCGAGTTACGAATCGGTTTCGAACGACTGTTGACGCTTTGATTATTTGGTCGTCTGTATATCAACCACGGATGCCGGGTTGGTCGCCTAATGCTAGCAGCACAAGGCGTTGGTGCCGAAATAGGCCGCCATCCGTCACGAGGCTCCGCGATGATAAGGGTGCGAAGAAGTCCGTGGGGGAGCCAATCCGCAATAGACACGACGGTGAGCGCGTTGTAAAAGAGTCGCGTTTGCTCCGAATCAGAATCGATCCCGGTCAAGTTCCATTCGAGGATCCTCGATTAGTTGAGGACTTGCAGCGAGGTTCCGGTGTCCGCGCCAGTGCAAGCAGTTGATTCGGGCGACATCACGGTCGCCGAGGCGGCGATTTCAAAAATTGCCGAGTTTCGACCAAGACGATGCCGGCATTGGTTGCGTCGCGCACTGCTCGTCGCCGTCGTACTGATGATTGGCGCGGGGGCCTACGTTGGATTCTACAGATATCACCTGAAGCGGTTCGCGACGATACGCGACGGCGTTTTTTATCGAGTCGCGCAGCCGACCGAGATCGGCTTTCACGTGCTCGACAAGTACTATGGCGCGAAGACCGTCGTCAGTTTGCAGCTCTTCGACTTTCGCCTGCATCGCGGCTGGTTTGATCCCGGTAGCGCCGACGGTCGCCAAGAGTTGGAGTTCGTCGAACAACTTGGGATGAGGCACGTGCAGTGGCCCATGGGCGACGAGCAATGCTGGCCGTGGCTTGATCCATATCAACTCGAGGCCTTCTATCGCTTGGTCGACGATCCGGCCAATCACCCGATCGTCGTCCACTGTATGGGAGGCCGGCATCGCACCGGCACGATTTCAGCCCTTTATCGCATCGAGTACGACCGCTGGCCGGTGGAAGACGCGCTTCGCGAGATGTATTCCTTCGATTTCGGCGGCGCCATTCCGACGCAGGAGCATAACCTGCGCGCCTATGTGCCTCGACCGGAACCCGATGCCGAAGCTTGGCGTAGTTTGGCCGCGGCGTTTTCGCCGCATTTTCCCGAAGCTCCGCCTAAGGACTATCGCGAACTGGTTCGTAAACTGCGCGGCACGTCGGGCAGCGTCTCGAGCCGGGACGTCATCAGTAGGTACATCTCTCAAGGCGGGCGCTTTGCACTCCCGTTGGCGGATCGTCTAATCGACTCCCCGAAAGATCCCTTGGCGCAAGTTGCGACGACGGCCGCAAATCAAGAATTGATCGCCGCACGGGATCGCAAGGGCCGGAGAGTCGACGTCGACGTTTTCGCGGCCGTTTCGCTCATCGCCGATTACGGCTCGCCGGCGATGCAGAAGACGCTTGCCGACTTGGTGCGCACCGAAGCCGAGCGAGCGGGCGAGCCGACGCCGTTGTACGAGACCGTGGTAAGCGCTTTGACAAGCCGATATACGCGCAATCGGATCGCTTTTTTGCGACCCGTGCTGGAGGACGTGCGGAGCCGAATCGGTGCGAACACGGCTCCTTACCGCTATTGCGATTCGGTCGTCTACTTTATCGGAACGATTACCGATCAGTTCCCGCTGCTTGCTTGGTCCTATGAAAAGCAGCCTTCGCAGGGGCAGGCGTACGCACAAAAGTGGTATGCGGAAAACGCCGGTGACTTGTTACTGGCGCAGCGCACGGCGCCCCGGTTGCGCTACGGCGTTCGGCAAGGAGACGGCGCCTCGGAAGAAGACCTCTCGAAAATGCGGCGCTGATCTCGCTTTCGAAATCGCGGCAGCGACTTTACGCGACACAAGCGTTTGCAAAGAAAACGAACCCTTCAACCGAGCAGAGGGTTACTTCTTTCCCTTGAGTTTCGCGATCAGATACTGCTGCGTGAGCGGATGCTCGATGCCTTCCGCGCCCGGATACGACAGCACGCATTCGACGCCTGCCGCCTTGCATTTTTCTTGAAGCCCGACGCCGAAGTTGGCCGAGTGCGTGGGGTCCTTGGCTTCCTGACCCATGGCCGGAGGCGCACCGTAGTACAGGTGGACGGGAGGATCGTCGGAGGTGACGAGTTCGTACGGCGAGTATTCCTTGATCCACGGCATGATCGTATCGCGGCCGGCGAGGAAGGCGTCGAACTGCGAAATCTTCTTTTCGACGTCCGCCGCAAATCCGAAGGCATGTCCGCCGTACTTGCTGTTCGGCATCCATTCCTTCATCTGCTTCGGGTCCAGACTCGTCTGTGCCCCGACCACCGCCGCACAAAGCAGCCGGGTCGACTCGCGCGCGACCGGATCGGCGTTCTTCGGATCGGCCATGTCGTCATGGAAGGCCAGCCATAAGCTGCTGCAGGCGCCGGCCGAACCGCCGGTGGCCGCAATGCGCGTCTTGTCGATGTTCCATTCTTTCGCCTTGCTGCGCACAAACTGAAGCGCTCGGGCCGCATCATGCAACGGCCACTGCACCGGCGGCTTAATGCCGGCCGCCGCGGCCTTCGACACGAAACGATACTCGATCGAAACGACCGAGATGCCTTCGGCGAAGTAAGTCGGAATCGCACTGACCCTATCCTTGCTTCCCCCCATCCAACCGCCACCGTGAATGTAGAACACCAGCGGTGTCGGCGCGGCCGATTCACATTTGTAGAAGTCCAATACTTGAGACGGGTCGTCGCCGTACGGCACGTTGGCGATTGTAGGCTTCGGCCCGGAAGGCTCCGCCGGTTTCGCGGCCGGCTTAGCTACGGGAACTGCGATTTTCTTCTTGACGGAAAAGCCGTTTTTGCCGGCTTTTGGCTTTGCCTGAGGAGCATCCGCGGCACTCGCGACGCAACAAGAAACAAACAGGGAGAGCAGCACCGAGGGCGCTACCAAGCGGCTTAGTTTCATGAGATGGGCTTTCAGGTGCGAGAGATCAGGGCAAGAACAGCCGATTCTAATCACCGCGCCGACTGAGGGAAACTATTTCCGCTGTTCTTGCTTCCGCGGTTCGATTCATCCCCCGCAAGAAGCAATGGTTCGCCGTCGACGCTTCGAGGAGAACTTCCGCAACCGCTAGTATTGGGGAATTGTTTGCCCACTGCACCCCATTAAGAATCACAAACGTGGTCCGACGGAACTACGCGTCACCCCGCAGATTCGGCAACCGGCCCGCATCTCGTGCGGTGTGGCGCGATCCCGAATACTTCCTTTGCAAAGCACCTTGTCATGCAACAGCAAACTCGACAAGTTTCCATTCGCGTGCCGCTCGATCGACTATCGGTATGCCGGATTTGCGGCGAGTTGCATGGAGAGGTGGTTCGCAGCGAAACGGCGACCGCCGATCATTCCGGACAATCGTCGACGGCACAATCGCCGACGACGATGGGGCGCAGTTTGCGTCAGGAGTGCGCCTGCACGGCGGCGGCGGTATCGCCGCGTTGGGACGACTATGATTTTAATCAGGCCGTCACGCTCTGCCGTTGCTGCGGCCTGCGTCTCCTGATGAGCGGCATGCGCTGGTCGGAATGGTTTTGTACGGAGTGCTTGCCGCTCGTCGACGAATTGAACGCACGCTGCGGGATGAACATCGCCCCGACTTCGCGCCACAACTTGATGGCGACGATCGCAGCGCAAGAAGAGCCAAATGCGTTCAAGTCGCCGAAGTTTGCATCGCCTCTCGGCGATTGGTTCGACCGCGTCGAGTTTTTGGAGCGTCATGCACTTCGCGTGATACGTGAAAACCTCGACTCGCTCGGCCTTCAGTCGATGGCGACCGACGTTACGTTAGGTGAATATCTGGAGCGGCTTCCCGCTTCCAGTGCCGTCTCACAACGACGGGTATTCGCCCTAGCCGCCGCCTTAGGGGTGCCGCGGCGATTCTTGCCGGTCGTGTTCTAACACGATTGGTCAACGGCGGACCGTTCGCTACGATGGCCGGCACGCATCCGCCGCGGCGTTCGCGGCACGATGCGATTTCGCTCCCAACGCGCACCGCTCCGTCGATTGATCGCCATGACAACACCTCGAACCCTTCGCCGCTGCCCCTGGGCGCGCGGCGAACAATACATCGCCTACCACGATACGGAGTGGGGCGTGCCGCAGTTCGATGATCGCATGCTCTTCGAGATGCTCATTCTCGAAGGAGCCCAGGCCGGACTGAGTTGGGAAACCATCTTAAAAAAGCGCGAGAACTATCGCCGCGCCTTCGACGGCTTTGATGCGGCGCGTATCGCGCGCTACGGCGACAAGCAGAAGGCGCGTCTCTTGGCGGACGCGGGCATCGTGCGCAACCGCCTGAAGGTCGACGCGACGATTACGAACGCCAAGTCGTTGCTTGCCCTGCAAGACGAACTCGGGTCGTTTGCGGATTATCTGTGGGGCTTCGTCGATGGTGCGCCGATTCGGAGTCGGCGCGCGACCCTAAAAGATGTTCCGGCCCGCACGGAGCAATCGGATGCGATGAGCAAAGATCTCAAGCGCCGAGGATTCAAGTTCGTCGGCACCACGATCTGCTACGCGTTCATGCAAGCGGTCGGAATGGTCAATGATCACCTCGTCGACTGCTTTCGATTTCAGGAAGTGCGGAAGCTCAAACGCAGCTAAAGCGGAAGTCGCCGGCCTCAATGCGGCGGTACGCGAATCTCGATGCCGTAGCGTGGCGCTGCGGCGAGCAACCTACCGATCTCTTCCGGCGACGGCGGCCCGATCACAGTCGCGCCCACGGTCACAGGCGTGCCGACCTCGATAAACATCTGCTCCAATCCGGCGGGAACGACGCTAATGATCATCTGCGCCTGCCGGCCGCTGTTGTTGCGAAAACTATGCCACGCGCCGACGGGCATTTGCACAAAAGTGCCCGGCCCGGCAACGGTCGGTTGGTCGTCGACGATGAAGGTGATTTCTCCCTCCAGCACGTAGAACGACTCCTCTTCACGCGAGTGTTTGTGCGGCGGCGGCCCGCCGCCGGGCGGCACGGTCGCGTGAAACGTCGCGTACTTGCCGGCGGTATCGGAGCCTTCGGCCAATAAGCGATATAGATCGCCGACCACGGAAATTGTGCGTCCTTGGTTCGTCGCTCGCATGACGGGCTGCCTGGCATCGCTCATACGTTCATGCTCCGTACCGTGAATTTCACGAGGGTACGCGTCAGCCCGTGCCGAGCCATGTCGCCATGACTTCTTCGACCTGTTCTTCGTCGAGCGTCTCGTGAGCCAGCAATTCATCCGCCAGCGCCGCAACGCAGGGCCAAACGTCGTCGCTCTTCAGCCGATGATAGAGGTTTACGGACAACTGCTCTAGATACAACAGTCGACGGCGATCGTCCGCATACCACGGTGCCAAGGCTCGCCACGCTTCTTGCCAATCCCCGGCCCATTCGGCGATATGACCCGGGTGAAATGGTTCGCCCGTGTAGATCATTTCCGCAGCCGGTCCGGCCAGGCTCACTTGGGCCGCGACCTCGGCGAATGCCCGCTCCGTATGCCGCGAGCGTCGCCACAGCACTTGCGTGTCTCCCTCGCGTTGCGGACCGTCGTCGCGATCTGGTTCGATCGTCACCTGTCGCACTTGGCCGCCGAGCAGATGCGCCATAATCGCATGCCCGGCCTCGTGATAAGCGACCACTTCCGACATGCCGCCCTGCTCCGCGTGCTTCAAGAAACTCGCAAGTCGATTATGCCGTGACGCCGCGACTTGTGCTACTCTAACGATCCCCGCCAATCTCCGCAGCGAGCCCCTCATGCCCGCCCTCATTCGCAACGTTGTTTTTACCGGCATCGCCGCCGCAGCCGTCGCATCGGCCGACAACTCGGTGCGCGCCGCTGAAGTCCTACCGTTTCAGGAAGTTGCTTGCCCCGGTGTTCACAAGCAACACCTCCAAGGTGCTTGCCGCGACGACGAGGGCAACCTGTTTTGGTGCTTCACCTCGCAACTGGTGAAGACCGACGCCGCAGGAAAAATTGTGCGGCAAGTCCCGGTCGCCGATCATCACGGCGATCTCTGTTATCACGACGGCAAGGTCTTTGTCGCCGTGAATCTCGGCAAGTTCAATCGGCCGGCCGGGGAAGCCGTATCACTGGTATACGTTTACGATGCCGACGATCTCGATTTGCTCGCCAAATACCCGGTCGATGAATTAGTCCACGGCGCCGGCGGCATGGCGGAGCACGACGGCCGCTTCTACATCGTCGGCGGGTTGCCTTCGGGCGCCGTGGAAAACTACGTCTACGAGTACGAATTTCGCGACACGTTTCGATTCATTCGCCGCCATACGCTCGGCGGCGGCTACACGCTCATGGGCATCCAAACCATTGCGTTCGCCGACGGCGGTTGGTGGTTCGGCTGCTACGGCGACCCCAAGATTCTGCTCACCGCCGCGGCCGACTTTTCCGACGTCCGCCGCTTCGAACAAGATGCGTCGCTCGGCTTGGTGCCGCTCGGCAAGGGAAAGTTTCTGGTGGCGCGCGGCACGAGTAAGAAAGGCATCGGCTGTACGGCCCGACTCGTACCCGCGAACGGTAACCTGGAACACGGCCTGGAACTAAAGCCGTAGAGCAACCCCTACAGGACCTTAGCGACCGGCAATTTCGCGAGCGCCCGCCGCAAAGGGCAGCGCGCCGGGTCGACGGCTTGCCCCCGTCGGTACCCTTCGAGCAGCAAGCGGGATTGCTCGGCCAACATGCGCCGCACCTCCCGACGCTTCCCCTTCACGCGCGGAATCTTCAGCGACTCATAAGCGGTTGTTTGGTGACGCAGCCAAGCGATGACCGCCGCCTCGGCGCGACGTTCGATCGGAATGCGCTCCGTGCGCGCCACGGTGCCGCTGCCGACCGGCGTAGCGTGCGCAGCGACCACCTTCGCAAGGTGTCGGGCCAGCGTCGCGTGCAGCGGAGCAAAGCGGAGAAATACCACGACCGACTCCTCGAACGATTCAACGTATGCAGCTTGTTCGCGCTCGCGACGTTGCCCGGCCGCCGCTTGTTTGCGGGCATACGCAGGCGAAGCGCGCTCTACCGCCAATTCCGCTTTGATCCGCATCACGCTTGCCTTGTCGGCCCACACGCCGCGCGAAAACAACTTACGACCGCGTTTTTCCTGCATCGTCCAGGTCGGCCCGGCCGCTTTCACGCGCCGCGTCAATCCGGGATCGCCGGGCGGCACGAGCACCCAGCCGGCGGGAACTTCGAGCACGCGACCGTCGGCAGTGCGCACGGTTCGCTCCGCGGGGCCGGGCGCGGCAATCAGTGTTTCGTGGGGCATATCCGTTTGAAGCCGTTCGTTCCGTCAAACCGTCATTGGTAATCGGTCACGGAGTGTATCGACCCAAGGCCGCGGCTCGCAACCGCAGTCGACCACAGGTTCCTCGTTGCCCGCCCCGCGCATACAATGAAAGCAGTCGTCACCTTCCACGCCGCGATGCGGAGCGCAGGCCCATGCCCCCCTTTATGCCCGAAAGCACCGCCGAGCCGGAGCGCGAAGCCGTCGACCGAATGCCGGGCTTCGTCGTACTGGAATTCGGCGCGAGTTGGTGCCCCCATTGTCAGGCGGCTCAGCCCGTGTTGAAAGCCGAGTTCGACCGCCGGCCGCAAGTGACGCATCTCAAGATCGAAGACGGCCGGGGCAAAGTGCTCGGCCGCACCTACGCCGTCAAGCTCTGGCCGAACCTCGTCTTCCTACGCGACGGCCGAATCTTGGCGCAACTCGCCCGACCGAGCGACATCGAACTACGCGAAGCATTCAAGCTGCTCGACGCGCCGCCGCAATAACCGCGCGCTACTTCTGCAACAGCCCTTGCAGCGGACGACCGTCGGCCGGAAAGCTTGCGAGGCCGAGCAGTCGGGCCGCCGTCGGAGCGACGTCGATATTCTCCGCCTCGCGCACCGACGAACCGGGCCGAATCCCGCGGCCGGCGACCACGCAGAGGGCGTTCATCTGCGGGCTACGGGCCAAAAAGCCGTGCGACCCAAGCGACGTCCGCACCTTCTCTGACGGCTCGATCCACGCTTCCCCCGCCGCATCGGCATTCACCGCGTAGCCGTCGGCGCACACCAACACCAAGTCGGGCGATTGCGCGTATTCGCGCGGATGCGGCAGACCGTGCTCGTGATACTGCGACGGCTCCAGCACATCCACGACTCCTTCACGGCCGGTGAACAATTCCTTCACGCGCCGTCGATCGGCCTCGACCGTGCCGGGATTATTGCAATACACCAGCCCGACGCCTCCCTCGGGAAACACATTCACTTGCGCTTCCGAGGTCTTGCCGGCGGCGTCGACCTTGAGCAAACCTTCTTGCCGCAGCAAACGATTCGGGCAAACCGCCTTCGGCGTCAGCGTGAAGCCGTGATCGGCGACGACGAACAGCGTCGTTTGTTCGCGAATGCCGGCGTCCTCAATCGCGGCGACTACGCGAGCCACGAGCGTATCGGCAAAGGCGTTGGCCGTGTAGCCGGCGGCCGAGCGCGCACCTTCGGCGTGATGCGTCGCGTCGCAGTTCAATAGGTGCAACAGCAGCAAGTTCGGTTTGCGCGTGCGAATCAGCCGGCAAGCGGCCTCGGTCCAAACGAGGTCGCGGCCGGCCGTACTATGTCCGGCGTTGAAAGTCGCATCCGTCTCATCAGCGAGCAAGCCGGCATCGACGAGCTCTTTGCGGAAGGCCGGCGTCGTGTGCTCGATCGTATTCGGCACGTCGGGAAAGCTGGCGTCGAGCGACTTCGAGCCCCGCGTGCAGGGCCAATTGATCTCGGCCGTCGAGAGGCCGGCGGCATGCGCCAGGTCGAACAACGTCGGCACGCGCACCAAATCGCTCTGGTCGCGCCGCGGGTCGACCGACACCGGCACGTTGACGCCGCCGCGCATGAGTACGCCGTTCGCCAAAACGCCGTGCTTCTCCGGCCGTACTCCGGTCACGAGGCTCGTGTGATTCGGCCAGGTGACGCTCGGATTCGAGACCTTCATCCCGCCGGCGACGAAACCGCCGGCCTTCGCCAAGCTGCGAACCATCGGCACCGGCGCTCGCGGATCGTCGAGCAAATAGCCTGCAAAGCCGTCGATGCTGATGATCACGACATGCGCGTCCTTGTCGGCCGCCGCCGCGGAAGATCCCAGGACCAGCGCACAAAGAACGCCCCAAATCGCCGTTTTCGTCACCAGCAAATCTCCGTTATACGGTTACTAAGCCAAAACCTTTTGCACGACTTCGCCGTGCACGTCGGTCAGGCGGAAATTGCGCCCTTGAAAGCGATACGTCAGCCGTGTGTGGTCGAGTCCGCAAAGATGCAGAATCGTGGCCTGCAAATCGTGCACGTGCACCTTATCTTCCACGGCGCCCCAGGCAATCTCGTCGGTCTTGCCGATGACTTGCCCTCCTTTCACGCCGCCGCCTGCCATCCAAATGCTGAAGGCGTACGGGTGATGATCGCGGCCGGTCACGCGTGAGCCTGCTCCCTCGCGATTCTCTCCCAGGGGCGTCCGTCCGAACTCGCTGTTCCAGACGACGAGCGTATCTTCGAGCATGCCGCGACGCTTCAAATCCTTCAGCAGCGCCGCGATCGGCTGATCGGCCATCAGGCAATTGTGCTTGAGTTGCGGATCGAGCGAACTGTGATGATCCCACGACGAATGGAAGATGCCGACGACGCGCACGCCCCGCTCCACCATGCGCCGCGCGAGCAAGCAGTTCCGCGCAAACGGCCCGAACAAGCCGACGCCCCCCAGGTTGCTCTTGATCGGCGGCTCTTTGCGGTCGATGCCGTACAGATCGAGCGTTTCCTGCGTCTCGTCGCTTAGGTCCGTAAGCTCCGGCGCCGCGCTCTGCATGCGGAACGCTAGTTCGTAGGCATTGATGCGGGCCGCAAGTTCGCTGTCGCGCATCGAGCGCTGATGGATGCGATTCAAATCGTTCACGGCTGAGATGCTCGCTCGCTGCGCCGCGGCGTCGATCCCCGCGGGGTTGCCGAGATTCAGCACCGGGTCGCCGTCGGATCGGAACTGCGTGCCGGAGTAAGTGCTCGGCAAGAAGCCGCTCGACCAACTGGCCGAGCCGCCGGGAATGCCGCGACCGACGGTCACCAGCGACACGAAGGCCGGCAAATCTCGCGACTCGCTCCCCAGCCCGTAAGAAAGCCAAGATCCCAGGCTCGGGCGACCGGAGATCGCCGAGCCGGTGTTCATCAGAAGCTGACCGGGCAGGTGATTGAACTGATCCGTGTGCATGGAGCGGATCAAGCAGAGATCGTCGGCGCACGAACCGATGTGCGGCAAGAGGTCGCTCATCTCCGTGCCGCATTGGCCGTAGCGAATAAACTTGCGCGGCGTCGCCATCAGCCGGGCCGATTCCTTCTTTATGAAGGCGAAGCGGACGTTGGCGAGCATCGATTCCGGCAACGGCTTGCCGTCTAACTTGTTCAACTCCGGCTTCGGGTCGAACAAATCCATCTGGCTCGGGCCGCCTTCGAGATAGATGTAGATGATCCGTTTGGCCTTGGCCGCGAAATGCGGAGGGCGCGGCAGCGTGGGATCGTGCGAAGGCGGCGACTTCTTCACCGAGCCGGCCCCCTCGACGCTCGCCGGATCGAGCAGGCCGGAGAGCGCGAACGCGCCGGCGCCGCCGAGCCCGCCGACCAAGAAACGGCGCCGGGCCAACGCGAGCCGCTCGGCTTCCATGGCCGTCGGATCAAACAAACCGGAATCGTGCGCGGGGTCGTGCATCGTCTCGTTACTCGCGCGTGATGAATTCGTCGAGGTTCATAAGCACTCGGGCCGCGGCGATCCAGGCGGCCGTGGAGGCGACCTCCTCTTCGGACTTCTTCGCCGACTTGGATGCGACCTCCTTCGTCGCGCTCGTCGTGTGCGAAATCGCCAGTGATTCCGCAGCGCGAGGATTCGCTAAGAATCGAGCGACTTCAGCGAGAAAGTACGAGCGGAGTCGATCGAGTTCCAGTGGTTGCGGATCGCGGCCGAGACAACGATGAAACGCTTCGGTGATTCGGGCCTCGACGGTGCGTGAGGAGCCCTCGGCCAGTTGTCGGCCCAGGTGTTGCGCGCATTCGACGAACACCGGATCGTTCAAGAGCGTCAACGCCTGCAGCGGCGAATTGGAACGTTCGCGTCGAGCGCAGGCCTGCGTCGAATCCGGAGCATCGAACGTCAGCAGCATCGGGTAAGGCGTCGCCCGGCGGAACAAGATGTACATCCCGCGGCGATAGAGATCGGGACCGGTCGAAGTTTCCCAGCCGGTGTTGCGACTGATGCTCGCTACGTAGGCCGGCTGCGGCGGACGGATTCCCGGCCCGCCGATCGCTCGATGCAACAGGCCCGAGGCCGCCAACGCCGCATCGCGCACCTCCTCCGCTTCGATGCGAAACCGCGATTGCCGGGCCAAGAGCACGTTGAGCGGATCGCGCGTTTCCAGGTCGGCGCGCATCGCCGAACTTTGTCGGTAAGCGGCCGAGCCGACGATCAGACGAATCACGGCCTTACGACTCCATTTTTGGCGAACCATTTCGCCCGCCAACCAATCGAGCAGTTCCGGATGCGAAGGGGCCTCGCCCCCGGAGCCGAAGTTATCGACGGTCGACACCAGCCCGCGGCCGAAAAGGTGCAGCCAAATCTGGTTCACGGTCACGCGCGGCGTCAGCGGGTTTGCCGGGTCGACGAGCCAGCGGGCCAAATCGAGCCGATCGGGCTTCGCGCCGCGCGGCTTCAGCGGCGGCAGCGCGGCAGGCGTTCCCGGTGTTACGTCTTCGCCGCGACTGCGATAGTCGCCGCGCAGATGCACATACGAGGTACGCGTCGACTTGCGGGCGGCCACCGTCATCACTTTCGACGACGGCGGCGCCGGCTTCTTGGCCGCATGCACGGCATACTCGGCGCAGGCCTGACGCAGCGCGACGTCAGGGTGCTTCAGCACTTCGTCGAGCAACTTCGTCTGATCTTTGGAACGTTTCTTCGCGTCCGCGGCAAGTGCGGCCAGCCAAGCCTTACGATCGACGGCAGGCGTCGCGTCTTTCGCCCCGGCAAATGCCGCATCGAGCGCCGCGGTGAGCTGTTTATCGGCGGCGTCCCATGTCTTGCGTTTTGCTTCGTACCGCTCCTGCTCGCCCGGCAGCGGGGCGGCGAGGTCGATGTCGTCGGCGTCGTTGAAGAACGCGAACATCTCGTAGAATTCGCGGTGCGAAATCGGGTCGAACTTATGCGCATGGCACTCCGCGCAGCCGACCGAAAGCCCGAGCCAGCCGATACCGACGGTGCTCACCCGATCGACGATCTCCTTCAAGCGATACTCTTCCAGATCGACGCCGGCCTCGGTGTTGCGCAAGGTATTGCGGAGAAAACCGGTCGCCGTCTTTTGTGCGAGCGTTGCATCGGGCAAGAGATCGCCGGCGAGTTGTTCGATGGTGAATTGATCGTACGGCAAATCGCGATTCACGGCGTCGATCACCCAATCGCGATAGCGCCAGGCGTTGGGACGGAGCGCATCGCCGAGATAGCCGTCGCTGTCGGCATAGTGGGCCAAATCAAGCCAGCGGCGTCCCCAACGTTCGCCGAAATGCGGTGACGCGAGCAAACGGTCGACGGCCCGCTCGTAGGCGCCCGGTCGGTCGTCGGCGAGAAACTCCGCGACCTCGGCCGGCGTCGGCGGCAAGCCGGTCAGGTCGAGCGACAAGCGTCGCAAGAGCGTCGCCGCGTCGGCTTCCGGTGAAGTCGCCAACTTTTCCTTTTCGAGCCGTGCGAGGATGAAGCGATCGATCGGGTTGCGGACCCAAGCTTCGTTGGTTACCGCCGGCGGGTGCACGTCGGCTACCGGACGAAACGACCAATGGTCGTCGAACCTGGCGCCGCCGGCGATCCAGCGGCGCAGCACGTCGATCTCGTCGTCGGTGAGCGTGTGACCGCTCGCGGCCGGCGGCATCCGCAGGTCGGCGTCGTCGGTCGTAATGCGCGCAATCAGTTCGCTCGCTTCGGGCTTGCCGGGAATAATCGCGGTCGCGCCGCTTTCGAGTTCGGCGAGCGCCCCATCGGCCCGATCGAGCCGCAGGCCCGCCTCGCGACTTCCGGCGTCAGGCCCGTGGCAGGCAAAACAGTGTTGCGAAAGGAGCGGTCGAACATCACGCGAGAAATCGACCGTAGCGGCCGGCGGCTCTTCGGCGGCATGAGCAAAGGAGCCGGCGACGGCACAGATCGCAACGGCGAAGGCATATATCCACCGGCGTCGACGCATAATGCGGGAGTAGCCCATGGCGGCCAAGTGCAATCGATGGTTGAGGCGGGAGCCGTCGCGCAAGTCGTGGGAAAACGAGCTTGCGAACCGCGTACGGCGCGGGGAAAGGCGGGGCGGGACGAGCTCTTCCAGTGTACCAAGGAAGCGCTGTGCGGAAACGGCCAAAGTCGGGGGTGAACCGGCGCGACAACCTGTCGCGATTTCATAGAATCAAGAATCAACGCGCCACGCTAATTCCCGACGGGGCGGCGTTTCGGCAAGACGCGAGAAAGACCGCCGTCGAGGCCGATGACTTGGCCGGTGATCCAATCGTTGGCGGGATCCAAAAGCCAAGCGACCAGCGAAGCGATCTGCTCCGGTTCGCCGAAACGCCCCAATGCATGCAACTCGCGCGAGGCCCCGGCGGCCGCCGTGTTGTCCCAAATACGGCGCGTAAGCTCCGTACGCACGAGGCCGGGACTGACGACGTTGACGCGCACATTGTTCGGGGCGTAGGTCGCCGCCGCCGAACGGGCCAGACCGACAATGCCTGCCTTCGCAGCCGCAATCGCCTCATGGTTCTGAATGCCGAGATCCGCCGCAGCCGACGAGAAGAGCACGATCGAGCCGCCGTGATCGCGCAGCAAGCGACCGCCGGCCTTCACGAGCGCGAACGACGTGAACAAGTTCGTCTCGATCGTCTGACGAAACTCATCGTCGCTCGTGGC
>CAZWDN010000008.1:0-47904 GCA_964633125.1 uncultured Pirellula sp.
AAGCGCAACGTACGGCAAGCCGAGCAGGCGGGGCGGCTCATGCGGGATCCTCCCTAAGTTGTCGCGGCCGGGGGACGGCCTCAGGCGGGAGCCACGCGCAAGTGGCGTGGCATTCGCAAATTATGATCCGGCGTAACTAAAAAATCAACAGATTCGCATGGGTTGCCCGACGTCGACTCCTGCGAGCGGTCCCGCCCGTCGGAAATGCCCGCGGCCGAAACGTCCCGCGCCACGCCTAAGTTCGTAAGAAACTGAACTCGAGTCCCCGGTCGGACAAATGGAAGATTCTATATCCTCGGGCGCGCAATGAAGCGACCGCTCGCTCGGTTGCCGGGATTCCGACGCCCGGAAAGTGGTGGTGAAACTCGATGAGCAGTTGCTTGGGCGCGACCCCGGCCGCCAGGAAATCATCGAGAGCGGCATATTCACCTCCCTCGATATCAATTTTCAGAATGTCGATCTCCGGGTGGCCGAAGCGGGCCTGCAAAGTGGTGAGGCGGTTAACGGGCGCCTCGACGGCTTCGCTCACCGCGTCGCTTGGCCCGGCCGACGGCATCGATTGTTGGGGCCGAAAGTTAAAGCGGCTGCCTCGGCTGGGAAGCGTGAATTGCAAAGTTCCGTCATGGCCGGCCAATCCGACGGCATGAAATTCCAATTGCGGCGGCAACGATTGCTTTGCCGCCCAGGCCACGCTCGCCGGCGTCGGGTCGAACGCGAGTACCTGAAGGCCGAATCGTTCGATGATCGCGCATTCCCAAGCGAGGTTGTCGCCGACGCCGAAGGAGTAGACGACGCTTTGTGCGGAAAGATCCGTCGGACAAATGGTCCACATGCCTGAACGCGCTCCGGCGGTCCATGTGGGAGGAGAAATCTCGGGCCGGATTCCTCGCGACGTCAGCTTCCGACGGCGAAAAAAGTTTTTAATCGTCCGCAACATCAAAACGCGTTCTTCCGTGAGCGTGTGATTGTTAGTTCTGAAAGAGCGATTGAATGAGGCTCTTCACGTCCTTCGGCGCATCCGTGCGAAACGGCGAGGCCGGCAAACCGGCGCGATTGTATAAGTTGCAAATAGGAAAATCGGACCAGCCGTAGCGCGCGGCGATAGGTTTAGCCACCGCTTCGGCGCTGAGCGCGATCGTATTGTCTTCTTCGATCGTAGCCTCGGCGGGCACAAACATGCCGTTGCTCCCGGCGATGCTAAATCCGACGAGCTTCACGGATTTCGACGTGCTCGACGCCGGCTTCATAGCGCCCGGTTTGGTGGAAGCGCCGATGGCGGACGCGACGTTCGGCGGTCCGGCTTGTAAGCCTTCGCCGACGTGGTCGAACTCCAGAATCAATTGATTCTTAATCGTCTTATGGCTCCGATAAACGGGCCCCGAGTAATCGACCTTGTCGCCGTACGCCACGGCGCGCGCCGCGAGCGCCAGCCGCTTACCGACCGGCTCTTTCTCGCCGGGCTGCAACGAGCGGGCGTCGCCGAAATCGGTCGTGACGACCATTGCGGTATGCGGCGTCGTTTTCCAAGTGCGCAGTTGCGCTTCTCGCAACGCTGCGAACTTACTTTCGTTGGAACTCGTCACCGGTCGGAACGGCGCGATCTGCACGAACAGAAACGGTAGTTCCGGCTTGTTCCAGGCTCGTCGCCAATCGCCGATGAGCGTCGTCAGCAGTCGTTGGTATTCGTCGGCCCGATCGACGTTGTTCTCTCCCTGATAAAAAATGACGCCTCGTACCGCGTATTGCGAGATCGGGTCGATCATGCCGTTAAAGAGCGTGCCCGGCGTTTGCACGTCCTGGCGATCGGGCAGCACGTCGTCGACGATGCGTTTCAATTCCGGATTCGCGGCGATCGATTCACGATCAGTCCATGCTTCGGCGTTGGAAAGAAAGTGGCTGCAGTTGATGAGGCCGACCGGCACCTTGCGCTGCGCTTGAATTTCGCGACCGAAGTAATACCCGACGGCGGAGAAGTTGGCGATCGTCGCGGCGTTGGCGGCCGACCAGTTCGGCGTGTTGTCCCATTTCGGTTCATTCGTCGCCTTGCGTTCGACGGTATAGAAGTGCAGTTCTCGATTGGAGGGGGAGATGAGCGCCGAAGCGGAGCCTTTCGAGTTGAACACGTTCCATTGCATGTTGGCCTGGCCGGCGCAGACCCAAACTTCGCCGACGTAGATCTCGGGAACGGTCAACGACGTAGATCCGCCGACGCGCAATTCGTACGGTCCGCCGGCTTCCAACGGCTCCAACTCGACGCGCCAGCGACCGTCTTTCGCGATGGCCTCGGCCCGCTGATTCTGAATCGACACGCTGACCCGCTCGCCGTCCTCCGCGGTGCCGAATACGGGAACCCGCATCCCCTGCTGCAAAACGGCGCTGCGCGAGAATAGACCGTCGAGCAATACCTCCGCTCGCGCCGGAGCGACTGCGCCGAGCAGCGTCGCGAGAAACAGCGTCGCGCCGTGAACGCCGCGGAGGGCCGTGGTCCGGGCCGCGGAGCGCGGCGTCTGGTCGTAACTGCGAACGGTCGAACCCATCAACATCATGTCGTCCTTCCACGAGTACAAACGCCGACGCACGGCGTCGCCGGGCGAGACCCTCCATTTTGGCAACTGCGGCAGGCGTTGCCAATGCATTTCACCGCGATTGTCGTCGAACGGGCGCGCCGGCTACTTGCGGCCGAGCATTCGATCGAGCGAATCGCCGGTCTGATAAACGAGCGCTTCCGGCCAATAAGCATATGGATGGAAATACTCGAACGTTACATAGCCCTCGTATTGATGGGCCGAGAGCGCCTCGAGGACGGCCGGCCAATTCGTCGTGCCGTCGAGCAACGGCCGGAATGTTTCGAGCGAATAGTCGGTCCCCTTTTTCGTAAACTCCTTGAAATGCACGTTCTTGATGCGTCCGCCGAGTTGGGCGATCCAGTGCTCGGGAAACTGAAACATCATGATGTTTCCCGTATCGAAGTGCACGCGCACGTGCTTGCTGTGAAACGAATCGACGAACGCGATCATTTCGCCCGGCGTGAGGAGATAGCCGTTGAAGAAAATGTTCTCGATGTTCAGGGAAACCCCGAGTTTCTCGGTGCGAGGAAGCAACTTACCGACGGCCTCGCGGGCCCGCCGGTCGCAAACGTCGTTGGCGACCGGCTCGTAATCGTCGCGCCACGGGATATGCACGGCTCCGGGCACGACGAGCAAGTTCTCCGTTTCGAGCTCATGAGCGCATTCCGCCATCAAGCCTGCGAGTTCCAACGCTCGAGCACGTTTCGCCGCATCATTCGACGTGAATGGATAGGGCCAGAACAGGAACGAGCAAAGTCCGCTGACGGTGAGGCCGATTTCGGCGCAGAGCTTACGGATGGTTGCGTAATGCGCGGCGTCGTGGAGCGGCGAAAGATCGTTGTCGAGGTCGTAGTTGAGTTCGATGCCGTCGAAGCCTGCGTCCTTCGCGAGTCGCAGGCATTGTTCCAGCGACATCTTCTCCGGATACGGAAAGGCCCAAAGGTTGATCGATTTCTTAAACGGGTAACGCTTGCTCGGGCCGGTGATCGGTTGCGCCGCATTCTTCGGCGGAGCGCCGGGCTGCGTAAGGGGCGCACCCTGTGCGGCGGCCGACATCCCGAAGGCCGCGGCGCCCAATGCGCCGGACATCAGACTGCGACGCGAGAACGGACGTTCGTCGGAAGGTGGATAAGGCGTCATATTGCGATTCTCGGGACAAACAAAGGCGGGCCGCGCGACGATGCCGCAGCGCAGGAGGCGGCGCGGTCGTAGCGGTTATACCGCGCGAGAGTCCGTGGCGCGACAACTTTTGCCGCTGAAAGCGCCCGCGAAGCGGCGAACGCCTCAGGTGATGCGGATACCGGAAGCTAACTTTGCGAGCGTTCGCCGACGATGTCGGCAGACGCATAGGCAAGCGGAACTTGATTCGCAGATTGTCGATCCCCCCGAACCATCGCAGGCGACCTTTGTTACGGCGACTTCCCCATTCGCTGCGGACGCTTTTCGGCGGCAGCCGGCCGAATTCGTTGCGCACCCGTTCAAGTACGTCGATCGTTGCGGTCTATTTGCCTCCGACCGTACTGATCGTGGGCATGATGCTCTCGATCGCCGCAACCGTGTTGATCCACCTCCGAGGCTTCGACGCTTCGGTCATCGTATTTGTCGGCGGGGCGGCGTCGAGCTTGCTGCTTGCCGGGTTCACTTGGATCGTCTGTAAGCACCAGATACGAGATGCTCGCCGAGCGGCCGAAGTCGTCGCCCAGTATGAACGGGGCGAACAGCGCTGGGCGGAAGTACGCCACCATGCCGAACGCGCATTAGCCGATCTCTCGCTGCACCGTTATGCGCTCGATCAGCACGCGATCGTCGCGGTTACCGACGCCGCCGGCGTCATCACGTACGTCAATGATCGCTTTTGCGAGATTAGCGGATACTCCAAGGATGAGCTGATCGGAAAGACTCACGGCTTCGTGAAGTCCGATTATCACTCGAAGGCCTTTTGGGCCGCGGTTTGGCGAACAATCTCCCGCGGCAAGGTTTGGCACGGCGAAGTCTGCAATCGCGCGAAGTGCGGCGACCTCTACTGGTTGGACACGACGATCACTCCGTTTTGCGATGCTTCCGGTCGCGTCACGCAGTATGTTGCGATTCGCACCGATATTACCGCGCGCAAGGCCGCCGAAGCGACCGTCCAGGCGACGCGAGCACGTTTGGAATCGGTGCTCAATTCGGCGACGGAAGTGTCGATTATCGCCACGGATGCCCACGGCGTGATTACCCACTTCAGCCGCGGCGCCGAGAAGATGCTCGGTTATCGCGCCGACGAAGTCATCGGAATTTGCACGCCGGAAATCATTCACCTGGAAGACGAAGTCCGTAGACGCGGCATCGAGCTTACCGAGCAGTTGGGAGAATCGATCCAAGGATTCGACGCCTTCGTGGCCTTGGCGCGCCGACAACATACCGAACGGCGCGAGTGGACCTATGTTTGCAAAGACGGCGGGCATTTGACCGTCGAACTGGCCGTCACGAGGCTGATCGGCGCCGAAGGCGAAATCGTCGGCTTTCTCGGCACGGCGATCGACATCACCGAGCGAAAACGGGCCGACGCCGAATTGCGTCAATACACGGCCGCCTTGGAAGACGCTCGGCTTAAGATGGAAGCTCAGGCTTGCCAGTTGGAGTTTCAAGCCGATGAACTGCGCCGCGCCCGCGAACTCGCCGAAGCCGCGAATCGCGCGAAGAGCGCCTTTCTGGCGAACATGAGCCATGAGATTCGCACGCCGCTTACGGCCGTGTTGGGGTATGCGGAAATCCTGCGCAACGACGCGGACGATCCGGATCCTGCGCTCGATCGACGTGCGGTCACCGACACCATCTGCAGCGCCGGACGTCATTTGCTTTCGCTGATCGAAGACATTCTCGATCTCTCGAAGATCGAGGCCGACAAGATGACGACGGAACGGATCGCTTTAGACTTGCACGAAGTCCTGCGTGACATCGAACGGATGCTCGGAGCAAAGGCCGCGGCGCGCGGCTTGCAACTGACGATTAGCGTCGCCGGAGGTTTGCCGCCGCGAATCATGGGCGACCCGACGCGGCTCCGTCAGATCCTGATGAACCTTGCCGGAAATGCGATCAAGTTCACGGAAACCGGCGGCGTAGCGATTCACGTCGAGGCCGTCGACGACGCGGCGGGACGCCGTTTGAAGATCGAAGTGACGGATACCGGCGCCGGCATGACCGAGGCCGAAGCCTCGCTACTGTTTCGGCCGTTCACGCAGGCCGACGTCAGCGTTACCCGAAAGTTCGGCGGCACCGGCCTGGGGCTCACGATTTCACGACGCTTGGCGCAGTTGATGAACGGCGACGTTCGTTTGGTCGCGACGGCGCCCGGCCAAGGAACGACGTTCGCCGTCGATCTGCCGCTGGAGCCGGCCGGCGAGCCGCAACTCGAACCTGCCGCGGATGTGCGTACGATGATCGCGACTCGCGTGGCGCAGGCGCCGCAAACCAGCTTGGGCGGACGAATTCTTTTGGCCGAAGACGGACCGGACAATCAGCGTTTAATCTCCTTCGTTTTGCGCAAAGCGGGCGCTGAAGTGACCATTGCCGGCAACGGACAGGAAGCGCTGCAGGCCGTGGATGAGGCGAACGCGGCGGGCAACTCGTTCGACCTCATTATCTCCGACCTCCAGATGCCGGTTCTCGACGGATTGTCTCTGGTCGCCGAGTTACGAGCGCGCGGGCTTACGCTGCCCGTTCTGGCGCTGACGGCCGACGTCATGCCCGAGGTGCGCGATCGCTGCCTACAGGCGGGCTTCAACGACTTCTGCGTCAAGCCGATCGACCGGCCCCGCTTGATCGCCGTTTGCGCGCAATGGCTCGAAGCCGACGCGGCGGCCCTCGGGGCGAGCTAGTCGTTCTCTTCGTCCGTCGTTTGCTGGCGGCGCAACGGAGCGGACGATATCATTCGAGCGATGCGGCGCGACATTTCCGCTCCGTTGATTCTCGACTTCACGAAGGTTATCGCCGTGATCCCACGAACGGTCGGCTCGCCGGGGCGTTGTTTGCTCTTCGTCGTGGCGGCGATTGCATCGACGGTCGATTCTCGCGCAGCCGAGCCGCCGAATATTCTCTTTGCGATCGCCGACGATTGGGGCTTCGGCCACGCGAGCGCCTACGGCGCGAAGTGGGTCGACACGCCCGCCTTTGATCGCGTGGCCCGCGACGGGATTCTTTTTACTCGCGCTTACACTCCGAACGCCAAGTGTGCGCCGTCGCGTGCCTGCATTCTGACCGGCCGCAACTCGTGGCAACTCGAAGCCGCCGCGAACCATATCTGCTACTTCCCGGAGAAGTTTCGCGGCTGGCCGGAAGCATTGGTCGAGCGAGGATGGCACGTCGGCCATACGACGAAAGGCTGGGGGCCGGGAGTTGCGAACGATGCCGAAGGCCGGCCGCGCCAAATGACCGGCAAACCCTACAACGGCAAACGCGTGAAGCCGCCGACCACGGGCATCGCCCCGGCCGACTACGCCGGCAACTTCGACGACTTTCTCGCCGCTGCGCCGGCCGGGACGCCTTGGTGCTTCTGGTACGGCGCTCTGGAGCCGCACCGCAACTACGAATTCGGGTCAGGCATAAAACTCGGAAAAAAGCAACCGTCGGATATCGACCGTGTGCCGGGGTATTGGCCCGACAACGAAACGGTCCGTACCGACATGCTCGACTATGCGCTCGAGATCGAACATTTCGACGCCCACCTCGGCCGGATGCTCGCCTCGCTCGAACAGCGCGGTCTGTTGGAAAACACACTCGTCATCGTCACCTCCGACCACGGCATGCCGTTTCCTCGCTGCAAAGGGAGCGCGTATGAGGCGTCGAATCACGTGCCGCTGGCGGCAATGTGGAAGGGGGGCATCGCCGCCCCGGGCCGCACGGTGCGCGATTTTGTCAGCTTCATCGACTTCGCTCCGACGATTCTCGAACTCGCCGGCATCCCCTGGGATCGCTCCGGCATGGCGCCGTCATCGGGACGCAGCCTCTCGGACGTTTTCCGTTCGACGACGTCGGGCCAAGTCGTTCCCGAGCGCGATCACGTGCTCATCGGCATGGAACGCCACGACATCGGCAGGCCTCACGATGCCGGCTACCCGATTCGCGGCATCGTCCGCGACGACACGATCTACTTGCATAACTTCGAGCCCTCGCGCTGGCCGGCGTGTAACCCGGAGACCGGCTACCTCAATGTCGACGCCGGGGCAACGAAGACGTTGATCCTCGAAGCCCACCGTGCCGACGCGGCCGATCGTGCCTGGACCCTCTGTTTCGGCAAGCGTCCCGGCGACGAGCTCTACGATCTTCGCAACGATCCCGATTGCGTACGCAACCTCGCCGCCGACGCTCAGCATCAAGTGACGCTCGCCAAGCTTCGCGAAGAGTTGTTCGCCGAACTCCGCAAACAAGGCGACCCGCGAATGGACGGGCGGGGGGAGGTGTTCGACGCTTATCCCCACTCGAACCCTCAGCATCGCGGCTTCTACGAACGCTTCATGGCGGGTGAAAAGCTGCAAGCCGGTTGGGTGTTGCCGAGCGACTTCGAACCGCACCCGCTCGATTGAGGCAGGCCGCAAGTCTTGCCGGGGCCGCCGGCCGACATTCAATATTCCGGCAGGCTCTAGCATCGCTGCGCGGTGGGATTTACCATACGGACCGCAAGTGTACGCACTTCCCGCCTCTCCTTATTCCCACCGCTTGGAAGGTTGATTCATGAAACGCTTCTCGTTCGTGGCGATGCTCGCCGCGTCGTTGGTTGTCGGTTCCGCTTGGTCGCATGCCGCCGATAACACTCCTCCCGAAGGATTTCGCGCCCTCTTCAACGGCAAAGACTTCGCCGGTTGGCACGGCATGGGGCACTTTGATCCCAACAAACTTGCCGCGATGACCGACGCCGAACGAGCCGACAAGCGCGCGAAGGACATGGAAGACCTGAAGGCCCACTGGAAAGTGGAAGGGGGCGAACTCGTCAACGACGGTCACGGCGTGTATCTCACGACCGACGATCCGTACGGCGACATCGAACTCTACGTCGACTACAAGATGCTTCCGCTCGGCGATAGCGGCATCTATCTGCGCGCCACCCCGCAAGTGCAGATCTGGGACTACACGAACGAGAAGGTCATTAAGCTCGGCGCCGACAAAGGTTCCGGCGGTTTGTGGAACAATACGGCCGGCAAACCCGGCAAAGACCCGCTCGTGAAGGCCGACAAGGCGTTCGGCGAGTGGAACACGTTCCGCATTCGACAAGTCGGCGCTCGTACGACCGTTTGGCTCAACGGCCAACTCGTCGTCGATAACGCGACGTTGGAGAACTTCTGGGACAAGACGCGCAAGAGTCCGCTCTTGGCCAAAGCGCCGATTCAATTGCAGACGCATGGCTCGGAAATCCGCTGGAAGAACATCTACGTGCGCGAGATTCCGGCCGCCGAGGCGAACGAATTGCTCGGCAAGCCCGGCGATGAGGAGTTCAAGTATCTCGTTCACGGCGACAGCGACTTTGCGACCAATTGGAAAGGCCCCATCGAAAACTACGAATGCAAAGACGGCGTGATTCGCTGCAAGCCGGGCAAGGGGGGCACAGTTTACTATCCGGAAGAACTGACCGACTTCGTGGCCCGCGTCGAATTCAAGCTGCCGCCGGGCGGCAACAACGGCCTGGCGATTCGCCACGACGGCAAGGGGAACCCCGCTTTCGACGGCATGACCGAACTGCAAATCCTCGACGACACCGCCGAGAAGTACGCCAAGCTCGACCCGCGCCAATACTGCGGCTCGGCCTACGGCATGGTCCCGTCGTACAAGGGCTATCTGCGGCCGGTCGGCGAGTGGAACTTCGAAGAAGTCACCGTGAAGGGCTCGACCATCAAGGTCGAACTCAACGGCTCGGTGATCATGGACGCCGACCTCGCCGAGGTGAAGGAATGGATGAAGGGGCATAATCATCCCGGCAAAGATCGCAAGAGCGGCTACTTCGGTTTTGCCGGCCACGGCGACGCCGTCGAATTCCGCAACGTCCGGATCAAGAAGCTCGACGCTGCTCCCGTTTCCGCCGCTGCCCCGTCGCAAGAAAAGGCCAAGGAGTAAGGCGAAGCGATTTCGCATTCCCGGTCCTCTTGCTCGTCGTTCTTCCGTCTCTCGGAGTGGCACTATGCGCTCGTTGGGTCTTGTGTTGTCGCTCGTCGGCCTCGCTTTCGTCGCCTTGCGCGTCTCCGCTCACGAAGGGCATGAGCACGGCGACGCCAAGCCGGCCGCGGCCCGTTACCCGAGCGGCATTTTGCTCCCGGCCATGGAAGGCCCGAAGCCGTGGTCGGACAAGCCGGTGCTCGACGATCCCGATCGCTTCCAAATCGCGATCATGACCGACAACACCGGCGGCCATCGCCCCGGCATTTGGCAGAAGGCGGTGCGGCGTCTCAATCTGCTTCGGCCCGCGTTCGTCATGTCGGTGGGCGACCTCATCGAGGGCTATTCCGAAGACCCCGCCGAGCTCGAAGCCGAGTGGAAGGAATTCCTCGGCTTCATTGACGAGATGCAAATGCGGTTCTTCTTCGTCGCGGGCAACCACGACGTAAGCAATCCTAAGATGCACGCCCTCTGGCGCGAGAAGTTCGGCGCCGAGTGGTACTCGTTCGACTACAAGGGCGTGCACTTCATGGCCCTCTCCTCCGAAGACACCAAAGACCAGATCGGCCCGGAACAGCTCGCCTGGATCGAAGCCGATTTGAAGAAGCATGCCGATGCGCGTTGGACCATGCTCTTCTTCCATAAGCCGCTTTGGACCATTGCCGAGCGAGCCATTGCGGCGGGCAACGAGGACAAAACCAACTGGAAGAAGGTCGAAGCCTTGCTCGGCGATCGTCCGCACACGGTCTTCGCCGGCCACGTGCACCACTACGTGCAATACGATCGCAACGGCATGAAGTACTACCACCTCGCCACCACCGGCGGCGGCTCGCAGCTCCGCGGCATTCCCTACGGCGAGTTCGACCATTTCACTTGGCTCACCATGGAGAAGGAAGGCCCGACGGTCGTCAACCTGCTCCTCGACGGCATCGTGCCGGCCGACACCGTCACGGAGCCCGGCATCAAGCGGTTCCGCGATTTCCTCGCGAACACCCGCATGGAAGTCCTCCCGATTCTCGTCGACGACGACGCCGGCTTTTCGTCCGGCCGCATCGATCTGCGTCTGAAAAACACGTTCGACGTGCCCGTCGAGGTGACCGCCGAAATCGACGGCCTGCCGCTCCGCGGGCTCTCGGTCGATCCCGATCCGAACGACGGCCTCCGTTTGAAAGCCGAGCCGGGCGCCACGGCCGAACTCGCGCTCGACATTCGCTTCACCGACAAGATCGCCTTCCAGCACTTCGGCCAGACGTTGCTCAAGGCGAAGTTCCGCACGCTCGGTGAAGAGCCGGCGCTGACGGCCGAGCGCACGATCGCCGTCGTCATCGATCGCAAGTACGCCTGCCCGCCGGCTCCGGCCGAGGTCGCGGTCGACGGCGACTTGCAGGAATGGAAAGAACTGCCGCTCACGACGGGCGACAATCCGCTCCGCGTCGGCCCCGGCGGCCAGTGGCAAGGCGCAAAAGACGCCGGCCTGAGTTTCACCACTTCGTTCGACGATAAGTTCGTCTACGTCTCCGGCGCGGTGACCGACGACGCCGTGGTCGCCGGCGACGCGCTGGAACTCAAGCTCGATACCCGTTGGATTCAAGATCGCAAGGCCGACAGCTTGTTGAAGACCGGCGCGTACACCCTCAAGCTCCCCTCGCCGACGAAGCCGGGCATCGCGCAGGTGCCGCTCGTCGGGTCGCCGAAGGTCGCCGCTTCGGCCGTGGTCGCTACGGCTCGCACCGCAGACGGTTGGTCGTTCGAAGCGGCCATCCCGGTGAAGGCGATCGAAGCGAATCAAAACGACAAGTGGCACAGCTTCCAAATGACGCCGATCCTCACCGACGTCGACGACGCGGGCGAGAAGCCGGTCGGCGTCATCTGGCGCGGTACGGCCGACGCCTGGACGCGCAATACCAACTACGGCCAATTCGTCCGCCGCCGCGCGAAATAGCGCTGCGCGAATTCGTCCGCGCCGCTTTACCACGGCGTCCCGCTAGAAGCCGATCTCTTCAAAGCGCGCTTGGCAGGCCGAGCTAAACGATACGCGCATCCGACGCGTCTTGGGGAGGAACTGAATGCAGGCCGTGGTGTTCCAATAGGAACTATGCACGCAAGGCGTGTGATCGCTTGGTATGCCCTCGGGACCATGATCGGCCATCACGGCCGTCAGCGCGTCGCAGTCGAGCGGTGTTTCGCCGCCGAGCAACTCCCGAAAGCGTTGATCGCGCCCTTCCGCGGAAGCATGTAATCGCCTGCCGCGCAACGCCGACGGCGCGCTATCCGTGTAAACCGCATCCCGGGCAATCTGGACGTCTTGCATGTGCGTGCCGGAGAACGCATTCGAATGGTGCAAGAGATGTTCGCCGGCGACGGGGCGACGCAGAGAACTGCGCGTGCTGGATAATTCCAGAGAGGCGATATCTCCGTCGGCATCGACCAGCATCAGCAAGGCGCCGCCCCAGCGCGGGCTCGAATCAAGGTAGTCCGCCGCCTCCGCTACGTTGCGACACCGCTGAAGCGCTGCGGAGATCACTATCGAGATCGGGGCCGCGGGTTCGCTCGGTTGATCGGTTGTGAAGCCGTAGTTATAGGTAATGCACAAGCCGGCTTCGTTCATGCCGTCAATCGCGCCCAGCAACGGAGCCGAGGTAAACTCCAGAGTCCGCAAGCCGTCACGAGGCTTGCATTCGCGCACCATGTAAAAGGGCTGCGCTAAAGGGAGATAATCGAAGTTTCTGGCGAGTATCGGAGCTCCCCCCGCGGCGCGACGTCCGCGAACCGCGACGGCGGAACAAGCGCCGGGGCATGCCGTACATCCGCCCACCGACGACAAAAGCTGCTCGAAAGCGTTGAAGAAGAGGATTCTGTTCGGAGCGATTTCCGCGCCTTCGGATATGCCCGCCAAGCGTTCCATCATGGCCGGATGATCGCGGCCCAACGGTTCGGCGAGGATCCGCGCGGCCCTTTGTTCGGCGAGAAAGCGATAGGCTCGATAAGGCAACCACGGAGGCTGCTGCAATTGAAACGCTTCCAACGCGTCAATCGCCTGATTGGCGTCGTGGATCTTGCTCTTGGCGGCGACGCCTTGGGCGCGGCCCATTTCGTGCGGACTCCCTTCGCAAATGATTTCCGTTACTGAGTTGCATTGCGGCTGACCTATCATGGCCAGTCCTCACTCTAAGAGAATAGGCGAAGATGCGACCTCAACGAGGAGTCGACATGCGCCGACGGTCGGAAGGACCGGATGGCTTCGACCATCGACGATCTCCCGTCCGACATCGGGCTCAAGAGGTCAAAATGCAAACTCGATGCCGGCTGCGGCGAAACTTCCAGCAGGCGAAGGTCGAAGAACGACGGGCGGCGGGCGGCGGGCCAAAATGAAGCGCGTTGGCGGACAAACGATCGGGGGGCGTGTGTTCGCAAGCGGCGAAATCGCCGAGCGGCCTGCGATAGGTCTCAATACGCGGAGCGATTGACCGCGCCGACTCCGATTCTCCGCACCTTCCGTTCTCTTTTTTTGCTCGGTTCCGCGGTCGCGTTTGAGTTTGGGAACTGCAAGCTACCAGCCGGCTGCGCAGCCGTCTTTGCGGCTTTCGCTGCCGCCGATGAGCGTGCCGTGTCGCCAGTCGATGAGAATGCCTTGGTAGCCGCCGTAGCCGCCGGCGGTGCGGACGACGCGGTGGCCGCGCCTCCGAAGCTCGGCCACGGCGGCGTCGCTGATGCCGCTCTCGACCGTAACGGTTCCGCCGTCGGGCGCGGCCGGCTCGCCGGTCGGCGTCGCGCTGCCGGAATGACGTACGCGGGGGGCGTCGCCCGCGGCTTGGGGGTTCATGCCGAAATCGATCAGGTTGACGAGCACCTGTACTTGCCCTTGCGGCTGCATGTCGCCTCCCATGACGCCAAAGCAGAAAATCGGCTGACCACCTCGCGTGACCATCGCGGGAATGATCGTATGGAAAGGCCGCTTGTGCGGCAGCAACGCGTTGGGATGTTCGGAATCGAGCGAGAAGAGTGCACCGCGGTTTTGCAGGGCGAAGCCGAGCTTGCCGGCGACATGTTGCGAGCCGAAGCTGTAGTAGTTGCTCTGAATGAGCGAGCAACAGTTGCGGTCTTGGTCGACGACGGTGACGTAAACCGTATCACCGTGCACGAGCTGTTCGTCGCCGTGCGGAACGTCGACGAGCGCTTGGTCGAGGTTGATCAACTTGCGGCGCTCGGCGGCATAGCTCTTGGAAATCAGCTTCTCGGTCGGCACTTTCGCCAGGGCCGGATCGGCGTAATAGCGGGCCCGATCGGCGTAGGCGAGCTTCTTCGCTTCGAGGAATAAGTGCAAGTATTCCGGGCTGCCGGGGCCGAGGCGGCGCAGATCGTACGGCTCGAGCAGGTTAAGCATCTGCAAAACGGAGATCCCCTGCCCGTTTGGGGGAAGTTCCCAGACGTCGAAGCCGCGATAGTCGGTCGAGACCGGCTCGATCCAGTCGCTGGTATGTTCGGCGAAATCTCGCTCGCTGAAATACCCGCCGACGGCGCGGCTATAGGCCGTGATTTCACGAGCGATTGCGCCTCGGTAGAATTCGTCGGCTCCTCGGGCCGCCAGAAGTTGATAAGTGGCGGCGAGTCGCGGATTGCGGAACACCTCGCCGATTCGCGGAGCGCGACGTCCGTCGTAGGCGCCCTCGCCGGATTCCGCGGGCACGAGATACGTCGCGGCCGCCTCGGCGGTCGCGGCCAGGTGTTCCGCGGCAGTTTGCCAAACCGAACCGATCAGCGGACTGACGGGAAAGCCGTCTGCGGCGTACTGAATCGCGGGCCGAAGGATATCGGCCAACGGCCAACTGCCGAAACGCGCTCGCAAGTCTTCCCAACCGCGCACGCAGCCGGGCACCGACCAAGGAAGCGGGCCTTCGTCGGGGATGCTTGTGTGACCGGCGGAGCGGACCTTGTCGATCGTCAACTCATAGGGGCTGCGGCCGCTGCCGTTTAGGCCGTAGAGCTTTTTCGTCTTCGCATCCCAATAGATGACGAACAGATCGCCGCCGATGCCGCAACTCATCGGCTCGACGACGCCGAGCGTCGCATTGGCCGCGATGGCTGCATCGACGGCGTTGCCGCCGGCCCGCAGAACTTGTAACCCCGCCTGCACGGCGAGCGGCTGACTGGTTGCGACCATGCCGTGTTGCGCAATGACGGCCGAACGCCCGTGCCCTTCAGAAGGGTGCGCGCGACGCAGGTCGAGAACCAAGTCGTCGGCGTGGGCGCTATGTTCTACAACCATCATGGTCATCGCCGTGGCGAGGAGGAGTATTGTAATCGTCGCGAACAGCCTCGCGTCGGCGTGCCCCGGCAACAACGGCACGGACTACACGTTGCTCTTCGACGAGGATTCATCGACAACTCGGAAGCTACGTCAATCGATCCGGCCAACGGCCTTCGGGCAAGACTCCGTGATAGACGTCGCCTTGCCGGCAATGGGGGCGCAGATACGTCATCCCCAGCGCGCGGCAAAGCAGCCGACCGCGATCAGTCCACGCAACCGCGGCCAACTCTCCGAAGAAAATGCCGCGTTGATTCCAGGCGTCTACTTTCTGTTTAAACATCGTATGGAGCCACCATAGTCCGATGCTGCTGCGATACTCCGGCAAAACGGCGATCGCACAGAGGTAGAGTTTATAAATCCCCGGTTGATCGTAGGTCCTGATCCGAGCCGGATCGAGCGTGCCGTCGTCCAATTGCCCTTGGAGTACCTCCTGAAACGCCGATTCTTCCAGCGGCATGGCGTTCGCGTAGCCGATCACGCGTTCTCCGGAAACCAAAAACATATAGATGTCCGGATTGCGCTCAAACCACGCCCGGTACAGGTTTTGGCCGCCGAAGTCCGGGCCTTCGACCGTCGCGTACTCCTTGCCGAACACGAGTTCGTTGACTTGCGTGGTATCCAAATGCGAGTGGATCTCGCCGCCGTTGACGAGTTTAAACGTCGGGCCGTCGTCATTCATGGTCGTGTGTCACGCAAATCATTTGCCCCTTGCTGCGCCAACGACGCTCAAGGCATCCGTTTGTCGCTAACGTTACGCGCGTGCGGCGGTTGCCGCAAGTCTCTTGTCGCTTCGCGCCCCCGGCAACGAGTTGTCGGGGCCGCCCGCCGATGACCGCCCATCCTGCATTACGAATGCGTGCCGGCATGCGGTTGCCGGCCCTAATTCTCTTGCCGTGCCCGCCGCAGTTCGATAGCCTGCCGCGAAGTTGTCGAACGCTGTGGGAGAGTTTCGATGTCGGTCCGACGCCTCTGTCTTATCTCGTTCTTGATCGCCGGCGTCTCCGGTTGCGCAATGTGCCGAGAATGGTTCGCCGGTTACAAGGCGGCGGACCAAGCAGCGGCGGCCAAGCGCAATCCCGATTGGAACAAGCCTCGCATTTCAAACGAGTTGCCGGGGACCGACTAACTCTTCCGGCCCGCGCCGTGGAATCTTGTCTCTCTTCAGGAGCCCCTTTGATGACGGTTCGACGCCTCTGCGCGATGCTTCTCTTGCTCTCCGGGATGTGCGGCTGTTCGACGTACAACGATTGGTTCGGCGCCGCGAAATCGGCGGACGCCGAAGCGCCGGTCCGGCGCAATCTCGACTTCGACAAGAAATCCAACACGCAGGAAAGCAATCAGGCCGACTAACCGGCGAGTTCTGGAGACGCGGCACAAACTCCCTTCGCAGCCGATGACCGTTGCGTTCCGTCGCCCGGTTTGGGAAAAGAGTTGATGAACACCGTCGAAAAACTAGAACGTATCAACCGCATCATCAACAAACTGCGGCGAATCGTCATCGTCTTGATCTTGCTCGCCGCGGCCTGGATAACCTACGACGTCTATCGCAAACGCAATGCCCCGTTGCCGCCGCAAGTCGTTCCAACGACCAACGAGGCCGCCGGCGAGAATTAGGAACGATTCCGATTACCCGGAGGGCGCGCCGGAAGATGATTCGTTTGACCCGCTGCGATTGTTATCGTCTCAGTCGGGAAGTCCGAAGCAGCGAACGCAGCCGGTGTATTGCTTCGGAAAGAAACACTCGAAGTCCGTGGGGTTCCATAACGTATTACCCCCGCCGACATACACGCGGCCGCGCGACAACGACGGTCCGGCAAAAACCGGACCGATGTCGAACTCCTTTAACAGTTCGCCGGTGGCGGAGTCGAGGGCGATCAACTTCCCGCTTCCGACGGTGGTGAAGTATGCTACTCCGTTGCCGACTGCAATGCCCGATCCGACGATATCACCGACGTTGCGATATGTCGGTAGCCCGAACCTCCCCTTCATTACGGGAATCGTCGGCCGCTCGTGTCGCCAGCGTTCCGTCGCCAAATCGGTCGATGTTGCGGTCACGCGTCCGCCGGTCGGGACTTGTCCGAGCGAAAGTGGGCCGGTTTGCGTGCCGAGGCGAATTGCGTCGATGCCGTTGGTGAAAATGGTGCGGCCGTCCGTCGCACAACCGGACTGCAAGCCGCCGATGGGGCCGGGAAGTGCGAGTATGCGCGGATCATGCTTATCCGGCGGATGGGTCGGAGCGCCGGTGTAAACGGGCGTTTGTTTGAGTAATTGTCCGTTGTCGGCTCTGAGTATGTAGAAGCTCCCGTTCTTGCAGCCGGCACCTACCACTTTGGTCGGTTTTCCCTCCACGTCGATCGTGAAGATTTTGGGCGTATCACCGATCGAAGCGTCTTTATAAGTGCCGGTTCTTCCGTCGTAAGCGCACATCGAGTTCGTCCATAAATCACCTCGGTTGATTTGCGTGTTCCATATACGTCGACCGGTCGCGGCATCGAGGGCCGCAATCGCGCACGAGTCTTCCGTGTAGAGTTTCGCGTCGTCGACCGTCGGCTGTCGCGGCGCGGTGTTGACGTCCGTGCCGAAATAGAGCGTGTCGGTCTCCGCGTCATACGAAGGCGTGCACCAGACGCTGCTCGTCGCCGGGCCGAATTCGAACTTAAACTTGCCCCAGGAGTCTTCGACAATCACCGGTGGCTCGAGTTTTTGCGGCGGCTGTCCGACGTCATGTTTCCAAACGATCGCGCCGGACCGTGGTTGGAGCGCAACCAAAAATCCTCGGCCGGTGCTTCCCGGATAGTCTTTGGTTCCGGCAATTAATTGTTCTAGTGTGCCGCCGCCGAATACGACTTTGTCGCCTGCCCAAACCGGCGAGGCCATCAACACGTTGTTCGAATGCGCCCCGGGAAATCCGTCGGCCCGGCTGTTGACTTTCCAGCGCTCGGCGCCGGTCGCCGCATTTAAACAGTACATCCAGCCGCCCGTATCGGCAAAATAGACGGAGCCGTCGACCACGAGCGCCGAACCAAAAATGCCCGATACGGATGAAGCACGACGGAGCGTCGCCGTGATCGGGCCGTCGCCGTCGGGCGGCGTCACCGACGCGACGGCCGGATTCCGATATTCCCAAAGAAGCGTGCCGTTCGAGGCAAGTTTATAGAAGGTTTGGAACGTTGCTGTTCCGAAGTAGACCTCACCCGCGACAACCGCCGGCGTCGCATGAACCACGCCGATACTCGTCTTCGATCCCGCGGCAGGGAATCGCCATAGTTCCGTCAATTGATCGAGGTTTGCCGGACTCAGCGCGCTCTCCGCGGAATTAAATCGCCAGCCGGCGGAGTCGTGGTTATAGGTCGGCCAATCGGCCGTGGAAGGAACTGTTTGCTTGCCGGTTTCCTTATTCGGCTCGGTCTCGGCAAATACCTGCCTCTGGAACGGCGGGCAATGGTGAACGAAGAATACAAATGCAATAAGAACACAACGGACGCCAAAGCGGCTGCGGCGTGACCGCGAAGAACGAGATTCGATACGACGAATCCAGCTCATGAGGTTCGCTCCGATATCGAAGATCCCAGATCTTGAATGCGGGAATCGTAACACGCGGCGATTTCCGATCCAACGAATTCCGGCCACGGTCGGAAGACGCTCCTAACCCGGCGGAACCCATCCGAACAGTCAAATTTGAATACGCGGACCATCCGAGTTTTCTAGTCCGCTCGACGGAACGACGGGTCGGAGTGCCGCCGTCATCGCGGCAATCAACGTCGTTGTGCGGCGGATTGCCGGAACTTATTTCTTTCTCGGACGGAAGCAATCCGCAGGGTGGCCCGGACAACTCGTTGTCCGGGCACCGAAGGCGCTAGAGGTTTGAATAACCCATCGCGCCCATGCAAAGCCTCTTGTCGCTACACGCCCCCGACAACGAGTTGTCGGGGGCCACCCGCCGCACTATCTAGGCAATGTCAACGCCCATATCCATGACGCCGCGACACACACGTACAGCGCGCAGTACACGCGATGGAGAATCACTCGCTGCCAGCGTGCTTTGCTACGTATCCGATTTAGGAAGCTCGGCGTGTGTTCCATCCCGTACTCAAAGAGCACCCGCAGATAACTGGCCATGGCGAACTCAACGCAAATAAAGATCACGGCGAGTACTAGTCCCGCGATCCGACAAGCGAAACGCAGGTCAGGTGGCGCGTTCTTGAGAGTATCACCGAATGCCGCGGCGATCAGGCCGGCCGTGGCGCCCGAGAACAAGGTTAACGCTGCAAAGCGAACGCTGCTGTAATGGCGAAACGTTGCAATAACCTCACGATACTCGTCTTTGTCCATGGGGCACCTATTTTGACAATGCTCGATTGATGGTCCTTGCGTATGGCTAGACTATATAGCGGCGAATATATCGCCCCGAACGAAGAGACGAATAGTGTCTTATCCGGCGAGTTATGCCGTTGTCGTCGAACGGCGCTTGTCGAACACCGCGAAGTTCAGCGTTGCGTCCACCACAGCGTGGTATCTCTTTGCAAGCGCCGAAGATTCGCCGGCGGTGCTGGGCTTCCTCAACGCAGGGTGGCCCGGACAACTCGTTGTCCGGGCGCCGCAGGCGCTAGAGGTTTGAATAACCCATCGCGCCCCTGCAAAGCCTCTTGTCGCTACGCGACCCCGACAAACGAGTTGTCGGGGCCACCCGCCGACGCCGTTCCCGACGCCGTAAGGGGCAAATTTCATTGACAGAATTCTCCGTTTTCGCTCGGATGAATGAGTTATGGAGAACAAGCAGCGGCACACGGAGGGCCAATTCAAACTCGTTCGGAGAATGGTTATGGTTCGGAAGAAAACTCGGGGTCAGGAATTTCTGCAACAGCTTCGGCTCGACGAGCTTCGTCGGTTCGACGCCATGTGGGACGCTTTCGGTAAGGCTTATACTGCCCTAGAGGACAAGTCGGGCATCTATGAGAGTTGGACTAGGCTTGACGGCTTCGATGCCAATAACGACGAGGAATATCAATTTCTAGAACTCGTCGGTTATCGTGACCATGGTTACAACAGTCACGGCAGCCGATTGCATCTCTACCGAGGTTTGTTGCGGCGTTGGGAATCGACGCCAAACCGTGACAATCTTTCGGCCGAGGATTTTAGGCGAATCATGACACCGCCCCAGCAAGGGCGATGGTAGGAGTCGTCCGGCGAGCATGACCTCGCCGCGGGGTGGCCCGGACAACTCGTTGTCCGGGCGCTGAAGGCGCGTGAGGTTTGAATAACGCGTCGCAATCGAGCAAATCCTCTTGTCGCTACGCGACCCCGACAACGAGTTGTCGGGGCCACCCGTCTGCCCACCGTTCAAATCGGCCTCTGCCTGTGAGTCGACGATGGAGCGCCGGAAATAAAAAAGCCGCAACCTGTTTCCAGGTGCGGCTTTCTCAAGAGTGGTCAGACCCGGGCTCGAACCGGGGACACATGGATTTTCAGTCCATTGCTCTACCAACTGAGCTATCTGACCGACCGACGGACGCCGTTACGAACGTCGACATCCCCTACGGGGCGCTGGTTCACGGCAACCGAAACAAAAATCCTAGTTGCCCGCCGAAACCTTGTCAATTGCCATGATTTGCGGGAAGTTCCCGCCGCCGCGCGCACACGCGCGTGCCGACTTTGCCGCGGGTAACGACTTCGCCGCCGCGGCGGCGTGCCGAACCGCGCCGCCCCGATTACAATTCGGTGCCGTTCTTACTTCACGTCGCGACCGATTTCCGTGGTCTCGCTATGCACTTCTCTTCGGACTCCCCGCAGCCGAACCGCGCCGGGCGTCTTCGTCGCGCTTGCCTCGTCGGCGCGGTCGCCGTTGTTTTCATCGGCGCTATGCACGGCGACGGCGCCCGCACGGCCCGCGCGCAATCGTATACGCCCGAAAGCCCCGAGGTGAAGAAGGCGGTCGCGTCCGCGGTCGCCTATTTGGAGAAGCTGCCGGAGCCCGACGATCGGCTTGGCGCGAAGGCGCTCGTCGGTCGGGTGATGGTGTATCAAGGGAAGTCGGACCATCCGCATGTGAAGCGGGCCGTCGAGGCGATTCGCTTCATGCTCAAGCAGCCCAATGCGGAAGAGCCTTCGTTCATCTACAGTCTCGGGCTCTCGTTGGTGTTTCTGCTCGAACTCGACCCGGAAGCCTATAGCGCGGAGATCGGCGGCGTCGTGCGCTTGCTCGTGGCGCGGCAGAAGGCGCACGGCGGCTGGGGCTACTTGCATCAGCCGACCGGCGATACGTCGATGACGCAGTACGGCATCTACGGGCTTTGGACCGCCGAGCAGCACGGTTACAAAGTGCCCGACGACGTCTGGCGGCGAGCGCTGAAGTGGTTGACGGTCGTGCAGGACGTCGGCGGCGCTTGGCCCTATCAAGGGCAAGTACCCGAGGTGCCGGAGCGCATCGCGCAAGCGGACGTTCGCCGCAGCATGACGGAAGCGGCGATGGCGAGCCTGTATTTGGCGGGCAATCACTTCTTCGTCTACGACTTCCGCGAAAAGAAGAAGTCGAACGTTTCGCCGCTGTTGAAGCCCGTGGAAGCGGACGAAGTGCCGACCGCGACGCGGTCCGACGTCGACGCCGTGCAAGCGGCGCTCTCGTTGGGGGCGCAATCGTTGAGCGGCACGAAGGAGCAATACAGCGCGGAGTTTCCTTACTATCACCTCTACACGATCGAACGGTTCCAGTCGTTTCGCGCCGCCGCCTTGCGCAGCGCCGGTTCGACGAAATGGTACGACGACGGCGTGCGCTTCCTGCTCGAACACCAAGCGGCCGACGGCTCTTGGCAGGGAGGCGAACAAAGCGCGGCCGGCACGGCCTTCAGCGTGTTGTTTCTCATCCGTTCGACGCGCGCGGCGCTCGCGAAGGTCGAGGCCTTGGGGGCCGGAACGCTCTACGGCGGCCGCGGCATTCCCTTGGCCGGCAACGCACGACCCGCGGCCCCCGCGCCGGGCACGGCCCGACCGGAAGATCAGATTCAAGCGCTCTTGAAGCAGCTCGACGACCCGACGTTCGTGCAGTCGCTCTCCGGCTTGGAGAACCTGCAACCGGCGAAAGACAAGCCGGCGCCGAACGCGTTGACGAAGCGCTTGCAGGAACTCGCCCGGGGGGACTCGCCCGAAGCGAAAGCCGCGGCGCTGCGGGCCCTCGGGCGTTCGCACGACTTGGCCGGCGTGCCGATCCTGATCGAAGCGATTCACGACGCGAACCCGACGGTGCACCAGGCGGCGGTGGACGGGTTGCGGTTCCTGGCGCGCGATACGGAAAACTACGGCAAGCCGCTCTCGACGGACGCGGCGACACGCGCGGCGGAAGCCAAGCGGTGGACCGAATGGTACCGCAAGATTCGGCCGGCCGGGCCGTAGCGGGTGCGGGAAATGAGGCTCCGTTGACCGGATTCCGCCGCCGTGGTACAAAAATGGCTTCGAATTTGGGAAAAAAGCCCATTCCGAAAGCAGTTTGTTCCGTCGACGTCCCGGTTACGTGCCGCGGCATCGCCGGTTTGTCGCATACGTAACCTGTACACCATCAGCCGGGAGTTCGTCGTGGGTGGAATTTCGGATCGTAAGCAGGAAATCAAGCGCCGCCGCCATCGCAAGAAAAAGCTCGTCATTTTCAAGCGCAAGCTGAAGAAAGCCACGGCCTCGGAAAAGCTCGTCATCGCGGACAAGATTCGCAGCATGACCCCGGGCGCTGAGATCATCATCGCCAACTTGGGCATCGACGCCGACGCGCCGAAGAAGCGCTAGTTCGCCCCGTTGATACGTTCGTGACGGCGCGTAGTCGCAAACTCCAAACTTACTTCGGCTCTCAACGGGGGCCGACGTAGGTTTGGAGTTTGTCGTTTTACGGGCAAGTGCGCCATGCGAGTTGCGCTTTACGAGCGCGTGCGGCGCACGGCGTCGGCCCAGCCGGCGCGCAGCTTGGCGCGGGCGGCTTCTTCGATTGCCGGCGTGAAACGCCGCTGGGCCTGCCACTGGTTGCGCACGTCTTCCGGGCCGTGCCAATAGCCGACGGCCAAGCCGGCGAGATACGCGGCCCCCAGGGCGGTCGTCTCCGTGGTCGCAGGGCGCACGAGCGGTACGTTGAGCACGTCGGCTTGGAACTGCATCAAGCAATCGTTCACCGAGGCTCCGCCGTCGACCTTCAATTGCTTAAGTGGCGCCGCGGCGTCGTGCTGCATCGCGGTGACGAGGTCGAGCGTTTGGAAGGCCATCGACTCCAGCGCGGCCCGAGCGAGGTGCCCGGCGGTCGTGCCGCGCGTCAGTCCGTACATGGCGCCGCGCGCGTGCGGGTCCCAGTAGGGCGCCCCCAGGCCGGTGAAGGCAGGCACGAAATACACGCCGCCGTTGTCGGGCACCGTGGCGGCGAGCGCTTCCACGTCGCTCGAGCGACGAATGATGCCGAGACCGTCGCGGAGCCATTGCACGACTGCCCCGGCGATGAAGACCGACCCTTCGAGACAATAGGTCGTTTTGCCGGCGAGCGTCCAACCGACGGTCGTCAGCAGGTTGTGCTTCGACGCGACCGGTTTGCCGCCGATGTTATAGAGCAGGAAGCAGCCGGTGCCGTACGTGTTCTTGGCGTCGCCGACGTCGAAGCAGGCCTGTCCGAAGGTTGCCGCTTGCTGATCCCCCGCGATGCCCGCCACCGGGATGGCCGCGCCGAAGAGCGACGTCTCGGTCTCGCCGTAAACTTCGCTCGACGAACAAACTTCCGGCAGCATGGCCTTCGGGATGCCGAGCACGCACAGCAGCTCGTCGTCCCACGCGAGTGTGTGGATGTTGAACAGCAGGGTCCGGCTCGCGTTGCTTGTATCGGTCACATGCCGGCGGCCGCCCGTAAGCCGCCACGTGAGATAGGTGTCGACGGTGCCGAAGAGAATCTCCCCGCGCTCGGCCCGCGCGCGCAGCCCGGGCACGGTATCGAGCAAGTGCTTGATTTTCGTACCGGAAAAGTAGGCGTCGACGACGAGGCCGGTACGCTCGCGAAAGAGCGGTTCGAGGCCGTCGGCTTTGAGCCGGTCGCAAATCGGCGCGCTGACGCGGCTCTGCCACACAATCGCATTGGCCACGGCGCGGCCGGTCGCGCGGTCCCAGAGGATCGTCGTCTCACGCTGATTGGTGACGCCGATCGCGGCAATCTGCGTCGGCTCGACCTGCGCCTTCTTGATCGCGTCGCGCGCGGCTTGCAGTTGCGAGTTCCAAATCGCCTCCGGGTCGTGCTCGACGAAGCCGGGAGCAGGGAGGATCTGGGGGAACTCTTGCTGCGCCTGAGCGACGACCAGCCCGGCCCTGTCGAACACGATGGCCCGGCTCGACGTCGTTCCTTGGTCTAAAGCGAGAATGTAGCGATCGGCGGCGGTCATAAACAACCGTTGCATTGAGAAGGGCGTGGACTCCATCGCGGCGTCGCCGATGCGCAACGCCGGGCGCTACACGTTGTAGGCCGTCGCCAGTTTATGCTGCGGATGCGCCGCAAGATACTTGGCGACGCGCTCGTTTTGCGTGATCGCCCGTCGCACAAACTCCACGGCCGCCCGCAATTGATCGTCGGGCTCGGCGCAGCTAAAACGCAGGAAGCCGCCACCGGCCGGACCGAAGCACTCGCCGCCGAGGCATGCGACGCCCGTTGCGTCGTCTGCCGCTTCGAGCAAGTAGAGGGCCAGCCCGTGCGAGGTGATTTGCAACCGGTTGCAGACCGCGGCGACGTTCGGGAATGCGTAAAACGTGCTCTTCGGTTCTAAGCAGCGGAAGCCGGGAATCGTGTTGAGCCCGGCGATGAGCGTCTGCAGCTTGGTGCGAAAGGCTCCCATCTGTTCCGTGCGGGCCGCGTGGTCGTTTGTCAGCGCTGCGGCGGCCGCCAGTTGCACGATCGGCGAGACGCACGAGAGCGACGTGTTTAGAAGCCGGCCGAATTGTTCGACGATCGGCTTCGCGCTTACGGCAAATCCGATCCGCCAGCCGCTCATGCTGTACGACTTGCTGAAGGTGTACGCCGCCACGCACTGCTCCATCATGCCGGGCTGGGCAAGAATCGAATGGTGTCGGCCCTGCCACACCATTTGGTCGTACGGTTCGTCGCTGAGCACGGCGACGTCGCGTCCGCGAATCAGGTCGGCGATCGCCGCCAAGTCGCTCTCAGCGGCGACGCCTCCCGTCGGATTGTGCGGGCTATTGAGAAAGATGGCCTTCGGACGCGGCGCGTTCTTGAGAAACCGCTCGACCTCGGCAGGCTCCGGGCGAAACTCGTTCGATTGCTTGAGGTCGCTCGTCCAAATTCGGCCGCCGCGGCGTTGGATGTTCGGGATGTAGGTCGGGAAGTAGGGCGAGAAGATCAGCACATCGTCGCCGGGATCAACGAATGCCTCGCAGAAGATGAGTTCGAACACCTTCGCGCCCGGTCCGACGACGACGTTTTCCGTCTGGGCGTCGATGCCGTGCTCTTTGCGAACGTACTCCGCCCCCGCGGCGCGCATCTGGGGAATGCCGAGCGACGGGGCATAGTGCGATTGGTCGGCCGTGATCGCGTCGTGCCCGGCTTGTTTCGCCGCGGGAGTCGACGGAAACGGACTGTCGCCGATTTCCAATTCGATCACGTGCTTGCCGGAGGCCTTGAGACGCTTGGCGATCGCCAATACGGCGAACGCCGTTTCATCGCGGACTCCGCCCGCGAACTGACTAAACGAAACGGCCATGGTGCGCTGCCGATGCGGAAGAGAGGGAATGGGGGCGTTGCGGCGAATGCAGGAGTCCCCTCGCTTGCGCGTCGGGGCTGGTGTGTGGTCGCGGGCCTGCTACTTCATTGCGATGGCGCGTTGCAGCGGGCGAAGCACGTTGTCGATGACGTAAGAGTCCACCACGTCGCGGCAAAGCTGCGCCAGGCGATCCATGGTTTCGACATACGTGCGGTCCGGGCCGAGGCTGCCGTACTGGCGGGCCGTCACGTAGACGCTCAGTTGCTCTTCGGGAAACTCGCCGGTGCGGGCCTGGTAGGCGGTCGTGCGGTTCTCGATGCTCAGCCGGCACTGTGTCCGGCAATCTTCGTCGACCGCCAGAGTGATCGACGGTTCGTAATTGATGACGCTCGAACCGGGTAGCTCCAGAAACTTCTCGACCGCCGGGCTCACGCCCAAGGCGTCGGCCACGAGTTGGTTGTGGTTGCCCCGGTAGGTAAAGTCGAAGCCGAACAGCACGTCGAGCGCTTCACAATCGAGCGGGCTTACCGACAGCATGTACGGGGCCAGTTCCAAGGCTAAGCGATGCTGCTCAAGGGCCGTCTCGACGCTGGTCGTGTTGACGTAGCCTGAGCAGACGCGGCGGTGTTCGATGGTCGCCCAGCGATAGCTGCCTTTGTCTTTATCTTCTTCCAGGACGAAGTCTTGCTTCTCCCCCCGATTGTAGAAGTTCCGCATTGTCGGATACTTCTTTTGAATCCGCTCGAAGTAGTGCAGCACCGTTTCGCGGCTTTGCGGCAGCTCCATCTCGGTACTGAGGTTCATGTTGACGTAGAAGTCGTCACACATGGAACCGTAGGCTTCCATCATCACTATCCTTCGGCCTAACGGGCTATCGGGGGCGGATCGCACGACGCTGCCGCGCGGCGATCCGCTTCCGGTTGCAACGTCGGCGGCAAGGGGCGACTGCGATGCCGAAACGCGGGGCGTCGAAATCGTTGAGCTTGGCGCGAACTCAAGTATAGAATGCCGTTGTCAGCACTGTAAAGCGGCCGGACGGCGGCCGCCCATCTCCGTCCGCGGCAGCGGGAAATAAGGCGAAATGTCATGGTGCGAACGATCAAACGCCGGCCGATCAAGGTTTCGTCGCCGCCGCGAGTGCTGCATTACACGCTCTTCCCCAGCGAGCTTGGTTGGATGGGCTTGCTCGGCAGCGCTGCGACCGTGCATCGCTTGACGTTCGGCCACAAGACGGCGACCGCTGCGCGAGCCGCTTTGGGCGCCGAATCCAAAGGAGCGCTGCGCGACGACGTCTGGTTCGGCGAACTTGTCGAACGGTTGCAGGCCTATGCCGGCGGAGCGCGCGAAGCGTTCCTCGACGTTACCGTGAGCTACGACGATTTCACTGATTTCCAGCGGGCCGTCGTCGAAGAATGTCGACACATTCCGCCGGGCACCGCCATGAGCTACGGCGATTTGGCCAAGACGGCAGGGCGGCCCGGCGCGGCGCGGGCCGTCGGCAACGTCATGCGCAAGAATCGCGTGCCGTTGATCGTGCCGTGCCATCGTGTCGTGGCAAGCGGCGGCAAGTTGAACAATTATTCCGCCGCCGGAGGTCAGGCGACGAAGCGCAAGCTGCTGCAAATGGAATTCCATGCCTGGGTCTGGGAAGGCGTTCGACAGGCGGTTGAATAGCGTTTTTCCGACTCGCGAGCGGCGGTGCGGCCAAGGTGAATTCAGCACGCTCGGCTCGGCGTAAAAATCGCTCTGGCGGTTCTCGGGGCGACTAGTCAAAATAGTCTTACCTGCCCGACCTCCCGCCTACCGCTTCACACCGCACCTTCTATTCCTCTTCGCTTTGGCGAACCGTGATGCTTCCTGCATCTCCTGATAACGACTGGCATTCCTGGATCCTCGAACGTCGTATTGCCGACGGAGCGATCTTGGTGCGCGTCCCTGCAACCCGTCCCGATTCTTCCGGACGCCCTCTGCCCGACGCGGTCTTTTCTTTCCGCGACGGCGATCCGCAGTATCGCTTGTGGGCCGATCGTTATGCGATCCGTAATAGCGCGTCGTTGTCCCAACGCACGGACAGCTTGGCGAGCTAAGCTCGCGTCCGACTCTCTCACCGACGCTGCCGGCCTGACGCGGTATAATGGCGGCATGCTGCACGAGGTGAATCTTCCGGTCGAAGGGATGACGTGTGAACGTTGCGTTGCGCACGTGACCGAAGCCTTGCGTCAGGTGCCGGGCGTTAGTGCGGTCGACGTTAGTCTTGCGCGTCGCGTAGCGCATGTCGTTTTCGACTTGCAGCAAGCCGACGAAGTGATGCTGCGCCGAGCCGTCGAGCAGGCCGGTTACCGATCGCCGGTCGCCGGCGCGCAATCAACGCCGCCCGCTCCCCGCGGCGGATTATTGCAGCTCGACGGTTTGCCTTCTTCGCCCCCGGGAGCGAAATTGCCGACGGCCCAAGTGCACGACGTCGCTCTCCAGAAGACCTTCGCCATCGAAGGGATGCATTGCGCGAGTTGCGTCGGACGCGTCGAACAAGCATTGAAGTCGGCGCCGGGCGTCGTCTCGGCGGGAGTCAATTTGGCTCTGCAAGAAGGCTGGGTCCGCTACGAACCCAAGGCGTTTCGGCCGGGAGCCGTGGAAGCCGCCGTGCAAGCGGCGGGGTACACTGCGCGGGCCGTCGGCGAAACGTCGCAAGCACAAGATCTCGCGCGTCGGCACGATCGCGAAGTGCGGCAATGGAAGCAGCGTTTTTTCATCGGCTTGGCACTGTTGGCACAGTTGATCGCCGTACATTTCACGGATCACCACGAAGCAGGCTATCGCTTCCTGCACTTGCTTGGCGCCTCTTTGTTGCAATTGTTGCTCGGTACGCCGTTTCTTCGCGGAGCCATGCGCCGCGCGCGGCATGGAACCGCCGATATGGATACGCTTGTCGCGCTCGGCAGCGGCACGGCGTTCACGGCCGGCGTCGTCGATTGGTTCGCGCATCGCGAGTCGATGTACTTGATGGACGGCGCGATGATTCTCGTATTCGTCACGCTCGGGAAATGGCTCGAAGCCAAGGCCCGGCAACGCACCAGCGCCGCCGTGCGAAAGCTGCTCGACCTCGCGCCGCCTCAAGCGCTCGTGGCCGTCGGCGATCGGACCCGTCTGGTCGACGTGGCCGATGTGGAAGTGGGGGCGACGATTCTCGTTCGCCCCGGGGCGCGCGTGCCGCTCGACGCGCTCGTCGTTTCCGGCGCAAGCGCCGTCGATCAATCGTGGCTGACCGGCGAATCGATTCCGGTCGAGAAGGTCGCAGGCGACGAGATTCACGCCGGCACGATCAACGGCGACGGTTCGCTTACGGCTCGCGTCACGCGCCGCGCCGGCCATACGACTCTCGCGCACACGATCGAGCTGGTGCGCCGCGCGCAAGAGTCGAAGCCGCAAATCCAACGCTTCGCCGATCGCGTCACGGCCGTGTTCGTGCCGATCGTGTTGGCGATCGCCGTCGTGGCGCTGGCAAGTTGGGCGTCGGCCGGCGACTGGCGTACGGGGCTCTCCGCCTTCACGGCCGTGCTCGTCGTGGCCTGCCCTTGCGCGCTCGGCTTGGCGACGCCGACGGCGGTGATCGTCGCGTCCGGCCGCGGCGCGGAAAGCGGGCTCCTGTTCAAAGATGCGTCGGCCATCGAAGCGACGGCGGCGATCACTGCCGTGGTGTTCGACAAGACCGGCACGCTCACCGCAGGGCGGCCCCGCGTGGTTGAAATCGCGACGTTGCCCGGCGTTGAACAAGAGACACTCTTGCAATATGCCGCGGCCGCGCAGCAGCTTAGCTCGCATCCGCTGGCTCGATGCATCACGGCCGCCGCCGAAGAGCGTGATATCGCCATTCGGCCCGCAAAGCAACTCTCCACGGTTGCGGGGCAGGGGATCGTCGCGGAAGACGCCGCGGGAACGACGCTCGTCGGCAACGAAAAATTATTTGCCGCGCACGACGTCGACCTCTCGCCGATTCGCCCGGCGCTGTACTCCGCACGGCACGCCGGAGGAACGCCGCTTGTCGTGGCCCGCGACGGCAAGTTGCTCGGCTATTTGAGCGTGGCGGATGCCGTGAGTCCCGTGGCGCGCGAGGCCGTGGCCCACATGCACGCGTTAAAACTGCGCACCTTGCTCGTCTCGGGCGATCATCGCACGACGGCCGAAGCCGCGGCCCGGGCCGTCGGCATCGACGAAACCATCGCCGAAGTGCTTCCCGCCGACAAGCAGGCGATCGTTAAGCGATTGCAAACCGAAGGAGAACGCGCGGCGATGATCGGCGACGGCATCAACGACGCTCCGGCGCTGGCGGCCGCCGACGTCGGCATCGCCGTCGGGCAGGGGGCCGACGTGGCGATTGAAGCGGCCGACATCGTGCTCAACAATCAGGACTTGCGAACCGCGGCCCGCGCCGTTCAACTAGCTCGCCTGACGATGCGCGTCATTCGGCAAAACCTCGGTTGGGCGCTGGTTTACAATGTCGTGTTGATTCCGGCCGCGGCGGGCGTGTTGGCTCCTTGGTTCGGCGCGTCGTGGCGGTTGCCGCCGTCGGTGGCCGCCGCGGCGATGGCCCTTAGCAGCGTATCGGTGGTGCTCAACAGCCTTTCCCTGCGCATTCGCAGCCTCGACTAACCTTCGCATTCGATGAAATTTGGCCTGCTCAACGCCGATGTGAACACCGCGCAATACGCGGCGGCGCTCGTCGCGGCCGGCTGCGAGCTGACGCTCATCTACGCAGACGCCGCCGGCGTGCAAGCTTCGCTCCCCGTGGATTCGACGGTGCGCCGAGTCGACGAATGGGAAGAGGCATTGGCCTGCGGGGCCGATTTCGTGCTCGTCGGTGCGGCGGGGCCCGAACCACGGCGATTGGAGCAGTTGCAGCGCTTGGTGCAGGAAGGACTGCCGGTGCTATTCGTGCATCCGCAGACCACGGCGACGTTGGCCTACTTTGAACTCGACATGCATCGTCAGGCGACGAACGTAGCGCTCGTGCCGCTCGAAGCAACGCGCCACCAACCGGCGGTCGCCTCTCTGAAGGACTTGGGGCGGATCGACGAAGTGATCGTCGAGCATCGCGTGCGCACCGCGACTCGCGCCGAAGTCTTAGAACGGTTCATCTGCGATATCGGCGCGATCCGACGCCTCACCGGGCCTTGCGATAAGGTTTCGGCCATGGGCTCTCTCGGCGAAGCGACAGCCGCTCCCCAAGCGGGCATCCAAATCACGGCGACCTCCGGTTCTCTGATTCGCTGGTCGATCGGCTCGACGCGCGACGAACCGGCGACGCACTGGCGCGTGGTCGGCGGCGACGGCACGGCGGATCTACATGTCGACCCCGCGGGCGATTGGCATGCGACGATCACTCGCAACGGTGTTGCCGAGGATCGCGACTATTCGCAGGCGATGGGCGTGGCTGCGGCGGCCGAAGCGGGCTTGTCGGCCGTCGGCGAACCGGCGAACGAATCGTGGCGCGAGGCCCTGGCCGATTTGGAACTCGTCGAGGCGGTCGAACGAAGCTTGCGCAAAGGGCGGACCGTCGAGCTCTTTCATGAAGAGGCGAGCGAGCAAGGCACGTTTCACGGCGTCATGGCCGCCGGCGGGTGCTTGCTGCTCATGCTCAGCATCGGCACCGCTATTGCAGCGACGATGCTCGGCAAATTCCAATTCGCTCTCGCGAACGCCTGGCCGTATGCGTTGCTCGCCGTGCTGGCGGTGTTTCTGCTGATGCAGTTCTTGAAGTTCGTCTTTCCGCCGTCGGAACAAGACGCGGCGAATCGCTGAAGCCCCTACGGCATGAGCACGAGCGCCACCATGCTCCAAGCGTTGAGCATGGTATGCACGACGAATCCCGGCCAGATGCTGTGGGTTTGTCGGTACAGATAGCCGAGCCCTAAGGCCAGGAAGAAAATCGGCACGATGTCGGGCCCCGATCCGATGTGCACGAGCGCGAACAGCGTCGAGCTGAAAAGAATCGGCATCGGCGACCTATCGGGGGGCCGCACATCCGCCGGCGAAGCCTCGTCCTGGGCCGCTTCCAGCGTGCTCGAAGCGCCGCGTTCGGCGACCACGCGTTCGAGCCATCCTTGCAGGATGCCGCGGAAGAAAAACTCCTCGACAAACGGGGCGACGAACACGGCGGCGACGGTGCACCAGAGCAGCAGCCGCGAATCGCCCGATGCTCGGTACGCGACGAGGATCGGATGTTGAGATTCCATCCAAACGGCATTGAGCAAGCCTTGCAACACGACGACCGGCGGCACGATCACCGCGAATCCGACGAGGCCGAGTTTTAGGTGACGGCGCCAGTCGGCGAGCGTCAATCCAAAGTCGTCGAGGCGCGCCCGTGCAACGCCGACGAGGAGCGCCGCGACGGCGCAAACCGAGGCGTAGCTGGTCACGCCGTGCGCTTGGAACATGGCGATCATCCATCGCGGATCCGTGACCGAATGCTCGTCGGCTACGGGAAGCGGGAGTTGCGGGTCGTTCCACTTAAAGACCAGCGTCATGAGCAGGCCTGTGCCGATCTGCGACAGCCCTAGATAGAGGAAGGCCGAAAGCAGTGTGAGCCCGCCGTCCCACGGAACTTGTCGGTGCGGTGTTTCGGGCAAAATCTCGAGTCCGGACCGACGGCGACGCAGCACATGCGCCCAGCCGTAGCAAGCGACCGCCGCAAGAAAGACGATCGGCAGCAGGCTCGTCCAGGCGACCGATACGGAAACTGCCTCCGTACCGAAAAGCGGTAGTGCGCTCATTCGAATCGGGCCGCCGCTAATCGTGGAAGAGCCGCATCGCGCGGCGAATGTAGCTGACGCCGGAGTACACGGTGATGGCCACAGAAGCCCAGACGGTGATCGTCAGCGGCAGCTTTAGCCAGGCAGGCGACCATGCTAGGTAAAACAGACTCGCTCCGGCGGCGATGCATTGCAGCACCATCTTGATTTTGCCGGACATCTCGGCGGAGAAGTCGATTCCCTTCTGCTCCAAGAAGCTGCGGAGCCCCGTGACGAGCATCTCGCGGCCCATCACGACCACGGCCATCCATGGCGCGATGCCGCTTACCGGCACGGCCGCCAAAAAGATGAAGGTCCCGCAGATGATCAGTTTATCGGCGAAGGGATCGAGGATGCGGCCCAATTGCGTGACCAATCCCCAGCGGCGCGCGAAATAGCCGTCGAGCCAGTCGGTCGACGCGGCGACGACGAACAGCACGAATGCGGGAGCGAACCGCTCGAAGCCGATACAGACGAACAAGATGATCGACAGCACAAGTCGTGAGGCCGTCAGCTGGTTGGGCAGCGTCCACACGCGCGGCTTCGTCGGGGTGTCGATCAGTTCGGTCGTCATGCGAATATTCGAGGTTTGTCAGGCGGCGATCGACTACCAACGCGCTCGCCTATCGGGCCTTGCCGGCCGCGGCGCCGATCAGGTCGTAACCGCGCGACGCCACGATTTCGGTCGGCACGATTTGTCCCGCCTTCAATCGCTTGCCGGTTACGTACACCACGCCGTCGACGTCGGGGGCGTCGGCATAGCTCCGGCCGATCCAGGCGTCGCGCTCTCCCTCGACGGGCATGTCGAGAATGACGTCGAGCGTCCGGCCGATCAACGATTCATTATACGCTAGGGCCACTTCTTGTTGCGCGGCCATGACCCGTTCGCGGCGCGCTTCTTTCACCGCGTCGTCGATCTGGTCGGGCAATTTCGCGCTCGGCGTATCCCCTTCGTACGAATACGTAAACACGCCGACATGTTGAAAACGGTGCTTTCGCACGAATTCGACCATCTCATCGACATGCTCCTCGGTTTCGCCGGGGAAGCCCGTGATGAAGGTCGAACGGAGCACGAGGTTCGGCATGGCCGTGCGCATTTTTTCGAGCAATTCTTCGGTGCTCGCGCGATTCACTCGGCGCTGCATCCGGCGGAGCATGGTGTCGTTCACGTGCTGCAGCGGCATATCGATATACGGGATGGTCCGCTTGCTGGAAGCGATGGTCTTGATCAAGGCGTCGTCGACGTACATCGGATAGAAGTACATCAGGCGAATCCAATCGAGCCCTTCGATTTGGTCGAGCTGTTCGAGCAACTGGGCCAGGCGCGGCTCCCCGAAGAGGTCCATGCCGTAGTAGGTCGTGTCTTGCGCGACGATGATCAACTCGCGCACACCGTCGGCCGCCAGTTCGCGGGCTTCGCGCACGATTTCGTCCATCGGCTTGGAAACGTGCTTGCCGCGCATCTTCGGGATCGCGCAAAACGTACAGAGCCGGTCGCAGCCTTCGCTGATCTTCAAGTACGCGAAATGGCGCGGCGTGATGCGGAGGCGTTGACGGTCGACAAGCGGCACCGACGACGCCGGCTCGAACACGGTGCGCTGCTCTTGCAGGCCGCCCACCAAGCGGTCGGCTACCTTCGTTACTTGCTCCCGCCCGAACACGCCGACCAAGTGATCGATCTCGGGGCACTTTTCTAGAAGCTGTTCCTTCTCGCGCTCGGCCAGGCAGCCGGAGACGATGATCCCTTTAAGATCGCCTCCCTTTTTGAGGTCGATCATTTCCTGAATCGTGGCGAACGATTCATCGCGGGCCCGTTCGATAAAGCCGCAAGTGTTGACGACGACGAAGTCGGCGCCTTGCGGTTCGCGGACCAGTTGGTAGCCGTCGAGTTGCAGCAAGCCGAGCATCCGTTCGCTGTCGACGAGGTTCTTGGGGCAGCCCAAGCTGACAAAGGCGTAGGTCCCTTTGTTTTCCTCGGATGTGCGGGACTTGAGCGGCTCGATCTGAAGCGACACGGCGGTTCCTTGGCGAAGTAGGCGACAAAACAGAGTTTTGCATCGTACTAGTTCACCGCCCTTTTGGACAATGACCCGGCGGATAAACGAATGGCCGGAACTTCTTGCCCGAGAACAGATTGCGCCATTGGGTAGGAGGGTTGCGTAAATCGTTGTGCAGTGTAGTGAACAGGTGTATATTCATGGCCGCCGGCGATCGTGTTATCGCACCTCAGGCTCCGCAAATATGGCCGCTCTCCTCGATCGACTCGTTCTCGACATACTGGCCAAGGTCGGGTGCGTCGCCCCGCCGGTCGACTCGATTCAGTTGGCCAAGCGGCTCGGCATGGTCGTGCTTCAGGACGCTCGCCTGCAGGGACGCGCCCGTCGCGTGCGGCTTGCCGTCGGCGGCGACGGGGCCGTGGACGCGATTTACGTCCGTCCGGAACCGCGCGCGGAGCGTCGGCAATGGGCCGTGGCGCATGAACTCGGGGAGCACTTTGCGTCCGAGGTTTTGACGACGCTCGGCGTCGAGCCGTCCGAGGCGACTTCCGAGCGCCGCGAACAATCGGCGCATGCGTTTGCCGAGCGGTTATTGTTGCCGCAGTCGTGGCTCATGCGCGAAGGAGCGGCATGCGATTGGGATTTGCCGCGGCTTAAGGAATGCTTCTCGACGGCGAGTCACGAACTCATCGCGCGCCGCGTCGTCGCTTGCCTATCCGATGCCGTCGTGACGATCGTGGACGACGGTCGTATTCACGCGCGCCGTGATGCCCGCGGTCGGCGACCGCCGCTGCTGCGCCTGGAGCGGACGCTGATCGAAGATTGTCGCGCGGCCGGCGTTCCCTGCGAACGCTTCGTGAACGGCGTGCATTTACGCTGTTGGCCGATTCACGAGGCCGAACATCGGCGCGAGATTTTGCTCACGCAAGCAGGCGAGCAAGATGGGACGCCCGGTTATGAAGATTAGCCGGGGGCTGCGTTACAGCTTGCCGATGAGTCCGTTCGCTTCGAGCAATCGCCAAAGGCCGAGCAGCACAAGCGCAACAAGCACCGAGCCGGCGGCTTGATACTCGCGATTCTTTTTCCACTGGGCAAACGACCAATGTTCCGGCACGAATTGCGTCGGCTTCCAAGGCAGCAGCATCGGCGTGCGCCGGGAGTAGTTCGGCCAGGCTTCCGGAAAGTGCGTCGCTAAGCGTCGCTCTTCGCACCACATCGTGTTGCAATAGATAATCGCCAATCCGCCGACGACCGGGAGATAAAAGAGCGGATCGCAGGTGAGATGGCAGAAGCCGAGCAGCATCAGGCCCGAGCCCAGATAGAGCGGGTGTCGGCAAAGCGAATAGGGACCCGTCGTGGCGAGCGTCTTCCCTTTGCGGAGAATGCCGGCGGCCCAGCTGCGAACAAATAGTCCGAGCAGAACGCAGCCGACGCCCCAATACGGAGCGGTAAGCAGAGTTGAGTCGGGCAACACGCCGGGCCGACCGAACAGAAACTCCACGACGATGAGCATCATGACCAACACAAACGAAATCGGCACGCGAAAATCGGCCAAAAAGCGGCCTACATTATGACTGCGTGCGTGCATCGTTGCGGTGCCGTCCATGGAGGATCTCAGGTGCGGGAGTCAATTGTGACCTGCGGAATTGAGGCCAGACGATAGGCGCCGCCGTCAATGCCGTCAATGCCGTTGTCGGCTCGGGCATGCGAAACTTGCCGACGTTCGATCACGGCGATGAGTTTTTGAAGTATGTCGTCGCAGTCGACCGGAAGCGCGCAGCATTCCACGACTCCATGGCGTCGCCAAACTTCGAGAAGGTGGGGGCGGGGAAAGTTCGCGAGCGCCACAATCGGTGTGCCGGGAAACCGCCTCGCAAGCGATTGTAGACGGCACTGAGCCGTAATTTCGTGCGATGGAGCTCCCCAGAGAATAACGTCGGGCGCGGCGGAACTACCGTCGAAAGTCGCCGCAACGCCCCAAGCGTCCACCAGCGCCGCCAGCCAACCCGCGGCGGCGTGGTCGGCCGCGGAGATTAGCAGCGTCGTGCCGGCAGGCAACTTTGGGCGGTTAGCGTTGTTGGATACGCCGAAAGCCGGTGCCGGCCGCAATGCGGCTCGTTCGTCGTCGGTTAGTGTTTCGCCGAAGCCCCAGCTTGGGCAAGTGCCGCAGCGAAGCCGGCGGAGTTCACGGTCAAGGATCGTGGCGGCTTGGGCCCACGGCATGCGGAGCGCCGCCGCAAGCGGATCGCCCGAGCGACGCTCGCCTTCAGTGAAATTGCCGACGATCACGACGACCGGCGCCGACGGGAAGCGGCGGCGCAGCGCGGCGAGGCAACGCGCGCGGAACTGACCTGCGAATGCTTGCGCAATCACGATGCCGGCACAATCGACCGTCGATTCATTGCGAGCGGCATCGTCCATGTCGACGGCCGTCGTAACCTTCGCATGACGTCGAAGCGCAGCCAGGGCCGCGGCGAATTCCGGTCGCTCGCCGTCGCCGATCCAAATCATCGATGGACGCGCCTCGGCGGCGCCGGCTTGTTCGTCGACGATTTTCGCGATCTCCGGTGGTAAAGCTGCGGCCGGCATGCCGGGAGTCGTAACGCGCCTCGGGGGGGAATGTAAAGGCCGCTCTTGGTCGGTCGGGGTACAAGCACGACGCTTCGGCATGAGGGCAAGTCGGTATTGACCGGATTCTTGAGAATCGCCACACTCTCGCCCCAAACCTGCCGGCTTTCATGAAGAGAGCCGAAAGGACGGTTAGTCCGCAGTATTGCCACGATCAACAGCCCGCCGAACGGGCCGATCGTTGCACCGGGCAAGGAGGCCTGGCGTCATGGGCGGCGGCAAACATTACAACGGCGTCAGTCTACGGGCCTTGTTGCCCGAAGGGGAGATCGTCGGCGCCGCTGATCTTCGCGTCGGGCACGTCAGCTTTGATTCGCGCATGTGTCGCGAAGGGGATCTGTTTGCCGCGCTGCGCGGTCGTCGAGTCGACGGGCATGCGTACGTTGACGAAGCGATTCGCATGGGCGCGAAAGCCGTACTCGCTTCACAGCCGTTGCCGGGTTGTCCCGTGCCGGTTTGTTATGTGGCGGATACGCACGCGGCCTACGCTCGGCTCTGTCAGGGCTTGGCGGGCAGCCCCGCGGAAAAACTCAAAACGATCGGCGTCGCCGGCGCATTCGGCAAGACGACGACGTCTTATCTTATTGCTTCGGCGCTTTCGGCAGGCGGACGTTTGCCCGGCCTGCTGACGTCGCTCGGCTATTGCGACGGCCGCGAAATCTCCGATGCTCGCTGGACGACCCCTCCGGCGCACGTCGCCGCGGCTTGGCTCGCGCGTATGGTCGAAAACGATCGTACCCACGCGGTCGCCGAAATCTCCGGCCGCGGACTGCGAGAAAGCCGACTGGCGGGCGTCGATCTCGATTGCCTCTGCGTCACGAACTGGCGCGGCGATGAGCATAGCACCGGCGGCGCCAAGGCGCGACTGTTGGAGCAGTTGACGCCCGAAGGAGTATTGGTCGTCAACGTCGACGACGCGGAATGCCGCGATCTGTGCGATCGTCATGACGGTCCGGTCGTCACGATCGGCATCGATCAGCCGGCGGAAATCTCGGCAAGTGTCGTCGAACGGTCGTGCAGCGAGCAAACGCTGCTGCTTTCGTTTGGGCGTGAAGTCGTGCCGCTGCGCACGACGTTGCACGGCCGACACAACGCTTTGAACTGTTTGTCGGCCGCCGCCGTCGCTTCGGTATACGGAATCTCGCCGGCCGAGATCATTCGCGGACTCGAAGAAGTTCGTGAGTTGCCGGGCCGTCTCGAACGAATTGAATGCGGTCAACCGTTCGGAGTTTTTGTCGACGAAGGACTTGCCCCCGATTCGCTGGGGGTGTGCTTGGAGTCGTTGCGTGAGACTTCCGAAGGGCGTTTGATTTGCGTGTTTAGTTCGTCGCCGCTGCATAGCCGTGCGAGTCGGCTGCGGTTGGCGAAGGCCGTCGAGCGCTGGTGTGATGTGGCCTTGTTGACGTCGTCTCCCGTCGCAGGCAACGAACAGGAGGTCGGCGATGTTGCGAGGGCATGGTCGGAATCGTCGCACTATGAGGTTGTGCTCGATCGAGCCGAGGCCGTGCACCGCGCATTGCGGGAAGCTCGCCCGGGAGATTGCGTGCTCATCGCCGGGCAGGGAAGCGGTACGTATCGCTTGGCCGACCGTGAACAAGACTATTGGGACGATCGTCAGGTGGCGCGTGAAGTTCTCTATTCGTTGCCGTCGATCGAAACGCCGCGGAAGCGAGCGGCGTAGCGTGTTGCCTAAGGAATTGAAAGCGAAGTCAAAACAATACATTGGATGAGGTGTCGTTGTCAGGCGACTGGTTTGCGGGAATCGGTCGTCGCCCTCCCTCCTGGGTTTGGAGCATTTGCCTGTCGTTGCGGCCTCTGGGTCGGTCGCAGCGGCAGGTGCTTCACAACGATGCCTCATGACTGTCCGTCGGGGCGATCGCAAGATCGCCCCGACGGCAGGGAACACCGAGAGCCCGACGTTTCACCGATGGAACGTCGGGCTCGGTCGTTTTCGCGGGTTTCAACGCGCGGGGATGATTCGACGGCGTAATTTCCCCGCGAAAACACGCGGTTTCGCGGCTACGGGGTTGTTCGTTTCCGTCCGACAACGTATAGAAATAGGCTCGTACGGCCGAGGACGTTGCGCCGTGCGAGCCCGAGATCGCAACGGCCCGATTTGGCGACGGCAAACCACTTTTAGCTATGGCATTCGACACCGGTTTTGAGCAGTGCGTGCGGCGGCAGGTCCCGCTCGGCCCTTACACGTGGTTTCGCCTCGGCGGTCCCGCGGAGTATTTCGCCGAACCTGCTTCGTTGGAGCAGTTGCAGGCCGTCGTCCGGCGCGCGAAGTCCGAAGGCCTTGCCGTGCGGTTGCTCGGCGGCGGTTCCAATCTGCTGATCGGCGAAGCCGGCGTGCCGGGCGTGGTGGTGCATCTCTCGGCACCCGCGTTTTGCGAAACCTCGCTCGTCGGCAAGAAGCTTCGCGCCGGTGCCGGCGAGAAACTCGGGCACGTGGTGTCGAAGGCGGTTGCCGCGGGCTTGGCCGGCATGGAATCGTTGGTCGGCATTCCCGGAACGATCGGCGGTGCGCTGCGCGGCAACGCCGGAAGTCGCAGCGGCGACATCGGCCAATGGACCGCGCAAGCCACGGTGATGGATGATGCCGGCGAAATCCATACCCGCAGCCGCGAAGGGCTGGTGTTCGCGTATCGCGAAAGCAGCCTCGATGAATTGGTGATTCTCTCGGCGGAGTTCGAGTTGGAATCGGACGACCCGGTCGAACTCACCAAGCGGATGCAGAAACAGTGGATTGTGAAGAAAGCCAAGACGCCGTTGGGGCATCAAGCGACCGGTTGTATCTTCAAGAACCCGCGCGGCATGAGCGCCGGCGACTTGATTGAACAGGCCGGCTTGAAAGGGGCCCGCGTCGGCGGCGCGGAAGTCTCGGATCGACATGCCAACTTTATCGTCGCCGACGAAAAGGCGACGTCGCAGGATATCTTGCGGCTTATCGATCATATTCGGACGCGCGTGCAAGAACGGGTCGGCGTGGCGCTCGAAACGGAAATCCAAGTCTGGTAGCGTACTGCGCTCGTTGTTGTACGCGGTGGAAGTGTTTTGAAGTTCGGACGCAAGGAGGCGGCCCCGAATGGCGAAAGAAACTAAATCTCGCGGACCCGGCGTACCCGTTTTGGGACCGTTCTTCGGGCTATTATTCGGCCCTCGCATGCGTCCGATTCTCGCAGTTGCCGCGGTGCTCGTCGGCGGCGCGTATTGGACCTGGTCGCAAGTGCGCGAAAAGGTGGTCGCCGAGGCCCACTATCAAGTGATGTTGGAAGACATCGTCGTGACGTCTCCTCCCGTCTGGATTAAAGCCGACGTGAAGGGCGAAGCCTTGCGGGATGCGAGCCTCGATGCGCCGCTTTCGATTCTCGACGAGCAACTCGCCGAGCGGATTGCCAAGGCGTTTTCGTTTCACCCTTGGGTGGCAGAGGTGCGCGAAGTGCGCAAGAGCGTCCCGGCACGCGTGACGGTCGATTTGGTCTATCGCCGGCCGGTTTGCATGGTCGAACTTCCCGATCGTTCGGGACTGTATGCCGTCGACGCCCAGGCGTTTCTCTTGCCGAGTCGCGATTTTCTCGACGAGCCTCAGAAGGCCGCGCAGTATCCGCGGCTGGCCGGAATCACCAGCGTGAACATCGGTCGGGTCGGCGTTCGTTGGCCCGATCCGTTCGTGCAAGGCGGCGTGCTCATCGCCGCAGCGTTGGAAGAATCGTGGCATCGCTTGAATCTCACGCGTATCGTGCCTGCGGAAACCGCCGGCTTCGGTCCGTCGACGCCGCAATTTGAATTGGCGACGCGCAACGGCACGCGCGTCCTTTGGGGATCGCCGCCGGGAATGGAAACGTCCGGCGAGGCTTCCGTCGCCGATAAGTTGGCGTCCCTTAATCGCTATGTCGCCGACCACGGCACTCTGGAAGGCCGTGACGGGCCGCAGCGGATCGACGTGCGGGCCAAGGAAATCGTGGTGCTGGCCGCGAAGAAGAAGGCGACGACGGCCGCCGCGACAGGCACGGCAGGACCGGGGCGCAAGTAGCGAGTGTTTCGCCGCGCGGACGGCGCGTCGGGCTATTCTTTCAACGTGCCGTCGATGTAAACGCGTTCGCCGCGCCGCGGGCGCACCAGCGCCGGAGCCGGGTTTTCGAGAATACTGCAGTTCTGAAGCCCGAGAGTCGCCGGACCATCGACGATCGTCTGCGCTTGGCCGTTGTCGCCGATCAGGCAGCCTTCGACGATCACTTGCGAACTGCCGCCCACGGCGAGCCCACAGCGTCCGTTGCCTCGCAAAGTGAGTCCGGCGAGGGAGATGTCGAGCGTGCCGTCATGCACGTTCACGCCGTCGCGTTGAAAGCCTTGGATCGTGAGGTCGACGATGCGCACGTCGTGCACATGGTATAACGTGATGCCGACCGGCAGCGCCGCATACGACATGTCGTGCTCGCGCGGTAGTTTGCCCGCGGCGCATTGGAAGTAGGCATAGCCGGCATGAGCGCACCACTCGCCGGCAGCGAGTTGCGGCAGGCGATGGTTGACCCGATCGACCGGCTTTTCCGGCGCCGGCTTGCCTTGTCGATCGAACAATCGCAAGTTGCCGCCGCCCGCGGGACGGAACCGGTACAGATCGCCGCGCACCGCTTCCCAAGCGTCGGCGGGTACGAGCGCGGAGCCGTCGAGTACGGCACCGTTGCCTTCGATGATAAACGGCAGGGCGACGAACCCGGATTGGTTGCCGCTGGAAAGGCTGAGCGATTCGCGATACGGCGCTCCGGTGTTGGCGATGACGATATGGTCGCCGGCGCTCGCCAGCGCGAGTGCGCGCGAGATCGAACGGACCGGGCCGCCGATGTCGCTTGATTCCGGATATTGGCCGTTTGCCGAATCGTCACCGGCGACATTGCTGACGAAAAGGCGTCGCGCCGAGGCTTCTTCTAGCCGGCAAGTGCTCGCGAATGCGAGCGTGCAGAGAATCAGAACGATGCGAAAGGGGCGAGGCATGATGCTTCTCGGGGTGGAAAGTCTCCCACCAAGTTTAGCATGCGTAAAATGCCCGAGTTACCGGATTTTCCGGGCATTCGGGTACATGCCGGACTTACACCGCGACGCTCGCTTCAGCACGCCGGGCCGAATTTTTCGACAGCCAGGGCCTTCAGTGCCCGTAGATCGAGTTTCCCGGTGCCGAGTACGGGAATGGCTTCGACTTCGAGAAACGAGTCGGTACCGGGAATCCAAAGGTTCGGCAGACCCGCCCCTTGGAGCTCTTTGACGATCGCGTCCGGCGTTTTTTCCAGCTTGGTATGCACGACGACGATCCGCTCGCCTTTGCGCGCATCAGGGACCGCGGTCACCACGAGCTTGATCTCGTCTTCTCCCGCTCCGACGATCTGCAGCAGCGATTCTTCAATACGGACATGCGGCACCATCTCGCCGGCGATCTTCGAGAACCGGCTCTCGCGGCCGGTGATCTTGATAAAGCCTTCTTTGTCGATGACGGCCACGTCGCCTGTTTGGTACCAGCCGTCGCGGATGACTTCGGCCGTCTTCTCGGGTTGATGCAGGTAGCCGAGCATGACGTTGGGGCCTTTGATCCAAAGCATGCCGGGCAGATCGGCGCCGAGCTCCGCGCCGGTGTCGAGATCGGTAATCTTCGCGGCGACGCCGGGCACCGGTCGCCCGACGGTTCCTTCTTTCGACGTCGCTTGCTCTTGCTTCGGAGCGCGGCTCAACGGAACATTCACCGACACGAGCGGCGAAAGCTCCGTGCAACCGTAGCCCTCCGCGGGACGAACGCCGAACTGTTTTTCAAACGCGTCGGCCAAATCCAGCGGCATCTTCTCCGCCCCGACGACGGCGACATCGAGCGTCTTGAATTGTTCTTTCGTGCAACGCTTGAGATACGAGCGTAGGAATGTGGGAGTAGCGAGCAGGATCGTAACGCCGTGCTTCTCGCAGAGGTCGCCGATCTGTCGGGCGTCGAGCGGCGAGAAGTGGTAAGCCCCCTTCGGCGGCAACGTGAGAATGGTCCACAAGGTGACGGTAAATCCGAACGAATGAAAGAACGGCAAAATCCCCGCGATTACGTCGGTTTCGCGGAGGTAGACGACTTGATTGATCGCCGTGACGTTCGTGCCGATGTTTTCGTAGGTCAGCATGACCCCCTTCGGTTCGCCCGTGCTGCCCGACGTGAAGATGATCGTGAGGACGTCGTCCGGCTGGAGGTCTAAAAGCCCGAACATCCGTTCGAGCAGCGTCACCGGAACGAGATGCGCTTGCAGCGCCGCGACGAGTTTGTCCGAAGTCGTGACGCGATTCTTGAAGTCTTCGAGGTAGACGAGTTCGGCGTCGAGCTTAAGACCGCACTTTTCCATCACGCGGCGACTCGTGAGGACGTGTCGGATTCCGGCTTGCCGAATGCAAGAGTTCATCACTTCCGACGTGACGGTGTAGTTCAGATTCACGGAAACGCGCTTCGAGAGCGCCACCGCCGAATTGGCCAGCACGGCGCCGACGGACGGGGGCAGCAAGATGCCGACGTGCCGTTCGTCCTGCGCCAGGACCTCGCGCTCGAGAATCCGTTTGAGGATGATCGTTCGCAGCAACAGAGTGCCGCCGTTCATTTCACCGCCCGTACTGTCGGCGACTTTTGAGCGGCCGCGACTCTTGCGGCACTCGCGAAGAAACTTGCGCGTGAGATTCATGGTTTTGTGCCTACGACTCCGGGCCGCCTCGATACCGAGCGTTTCCACCGCGCGACGCACCGTTGCGACGTCGGCGACATTTTGCATCGGCTCTCCGTAGTGGACGCCGATCTCGCCTCGCCAGCCTTGCGGACGCTTCCGAAAGAACCTGCCGCCCGAGTAGCTGAAGATGCTATCCCAGAGGTTGTCGAGGTAAATCGGAACAACCGGGGCGCCCGTGTCTTTAAGAATCTTCAGGAGGCCCGGTTGGAATTGCAATAGTTGTCCGGTGCGCGAGAGAACACCCTCGGCAAATACGCAAACGTACTCGCCCGCCTTAAGCGCTTCGCGCGCTTGGCGGACGGCGTCGACCGCTTGACGCGTGCCCGGGACGATGGGAATGACCCGTGTGATCCGTGAGAACCAGCCGACGGCGGGACTTTGTACGTACTGTGCATAGGCGACCATGCGCGGCGAGCGCGGGCAGGTGATGCCGATCAGCAGGCCGTCGATCCACGAAAGATGGTTGCAAACGAGCAGCGCTCCCGTGTCCCGCGGGAGGTTCTCGCGGCCGTAGGCGCGGATGCTGTAAAAGCAGCGAAACAGCGAGCCGATGCAAACGCGCGCCACCTTGGCAAAACTCAACACGAAACCGCAAATCGCGACCGGCAAGGAAACAATTCCCGCGGTCAAGAAGACGCCGCGCGGCGAGAGGAGCGGCTCCACCACGAACATTTTAGGAGTAAGCGCTAGGTAGAACAGGCCCGTCGCCGCGAGCATGGCGAGGAAGGCGACGAAGTTGTTCGCGGCCAACAGCGTCCCTCGCTTTTCCAAGGGGCTTTGGTACTGGATATAAGAATAGAGCGGGACGTTGATCATGCCCCCCGCGGCGCCGAGCCCGAACAGTGCGCCGGCCGTGGCGTAATACGATTGGTCGGTCCAGTACAGCGCCATGCTGGAAACGGAAAACAAGAAGCCGGCGGGAGCCACGAGCCCGACTTCGATCAGGCCGGCGGAGAGCAACCCCGCGGCGGCGCTGCCGACGCCCGCGCCTAACGCCAGGATGCCGAGTAAAACGGCCGTATCCGCTTTCGAGACGCCGAGCACCGTCGGGGCGTAAGTGAGCGTCGTGAGTTGGGCAAGCGTGCCGAGCGACCAATAGAAAGCGTAGGTGACGACCACGCGCGTCATGCTGCGACTGCTGCGCAAGGTACGCACGTCGTTGATCATCGTGCGCGGAAAGTTCCACGACAATACGACCGACGGGTCGGCGGCGGGTAACCGATGGACGAATATCGCCGACAAGATTCCGGCCAGCGCGATGCTCCCCATCGTGCCGGCCAGCAAATGCCAACGGGCGTCATGTACCGGCGCTTCCGAAGCGGGAAACGTCAGTTCGTAGAGCCGCCCGGAATAGGCGAAGCCGAGAATCAGCGCGAAGATCGTGGCGACGCCGATCGCGGCGTTGGCGGCGGAAATCTTTTCGACCTTCACCAGATCGGGGATGGAACCGAGCTTCGAAGGGTTGCAAAGCGCCAGCGTCGCGGCAAACCAGAACGCCACGAAGCAAATAGCCTCCGGGCTACGGCTATACAACGCCGCGATGAGGCCGCCCACGCAGAGCAATTCCGAAAATTTGCAGGCTAGCAACACGCGCTGTTTCGAAAAACGGTCGGCAAAGTAGCCGGCCAGCGGCGAAAGCACGATCCAAGCGATTAGAAAGCAGATGGCCGGCAGCGCGATGGCCGTCGCCTCCTTCTCCACCGGCAACAGCGATTTAATCGCCTCCGGCAAGACCACGCGCATCGTGGCGTCGTTGAGTGCGCCGAGAAATTGGGTGACCAGCAGTGCTACGAAGCTCCCCGTGATAAAGCCGCGCGAACTCTCGCCGGAAATCGGGAGCGCTGCGCTGGCCGTGGGTGGCGTCATGCCGGTCTCGGAGGTCGATCGTGGCGGGGCCGGTTGCCGGGGTGGAGCGAGATGAGCGGGCGGGAAAATCGCCCCTCCGGCGGAGTTATGCGAACACTCTAAATGGGCTGCCTCGAAGCGTCAACGCACATACCCCGTTTCCCGGCCGCTGCCGGCGCGACTCGTCTTTTCGCGCAATTCCCCTTTCGCTAGACTTCCGCCGCTCCGCTGCCGTAATGCGTCGGCATCGGCGGCCATTTCGGCGGCGGCTCGCCGTCTTGCTTGCTGATTTTTCGGAGAACCGTGATGAAGGGATTCGGACCGTTCTTAACCGGCGTGATCGTCGGCGGACTCGCCGTGTTTGCCTCGCTTTCGTACCACTTCATCCGCACCAAAGACGGCGTGGAACTGGTGCCCAAGCAATCGCCCGTGTTTACGGAAACGTACGTCGACGCCCGGAACTTCACCCCCGCACAATGGGCCGAACACAAATCGCTCGTCTCGGCGATCACGCGCGCCAACAAGTTGGAAAAGATCGTCGGCGGGCAAATCGGCGATCAGGTCGGCGACCAAATGCAACAGGCCGTGCAAGGCTTTTCGGAGCAGTTTGGCAACGCCCCGATGAACACGCAGCGCTAGCCGCTGCGGCCTGCCGATTTTGCATTACGTCGAAAATCGACCGTGCTGAACAGCGATCGCCGTGCCGCCGTTACAATCGCTACGGTCGCTAAACCGACGCAGCGGCTCAAATGCCGGGGCCGTCGCCGCCGATGACGCTTGATGCCCCAGGGCTCGCCGGTGCGCTCCGCACCGACGGTCTCTCCAATGCGTCGGGAGCATCGCGCCGTGGAACTGAATCGCTACCATTACTTCATCGCAGGCGTCATTGTCCTGTTGATCGGTATTCAGTTGCGGATGGTCGAGTCTTATGTTCTCAACGAGGACACGACCCGCTGGCTGATGGAGCAGTCGGACGATCCGACGCATCAGGTCGTTAAGCAGGCGACCCAGATGATGCCCGCCGTCGGCCCGCTACCGCGTAAGACCGTCGTGCCGCCGCAGTGGATGGGCTGGGCCGCGATTTCCCTCGGCTCAGTGCTCATCTTGCATAGCCTCGCGTTGCCCAGGCCCGCCGGATAGCGGCGCGCCTGCGGTGAGCCGCCGGTTCGCCGCCGAGGTTAGGGTAAGTCGAACGCCGACTCCCGATGGCCGCGTCCCGTGGTCTCCGTCGGCAAGAACCGCGTGCCGAATGCCTGTTGCACGCGTTCGCGCACCGGTGAGAAGCCTTGCAGCGTGAGCCCGTCTTTACTGGCCTCGAACGTTCCTTGCCCCGGCACGCTGAACCGCACGTGGGCCAAAGCATAGCGCCCGGCGAGGGTGTTGAAATCCGGATGCGCGCCTAGGAAATCGAGTCGTAGTCGCAGCGTGCCGCGGCCGAAATCTACGGCGGCTACTTGCCGCGTCCAATTGCCCAGCATGGGAAACGCATTGCCGCGCGAAAGCGGCGGCACGCGCTCGCCGAAGAGTTCCACGTTCAGCGTGCCGTCGGCCGGAATCGTCTCTCCCGCGGCGTTCAGGGCTTCAAGGTCGAGTACTAAGCCGTCGGCTTCGACGTCGGCGTCCCAGTTTGCGAGATAGGCGTCGATCTCGATCCATCGGACCGTTGCGTCCGGAGCATCGGCAACTTCCACCGGCTGTTTGGCGACGTGCCAAAGTTGCAGCCCCGCAGCTCGATCCGCATCCGGTTTCGTCGCGATCGACGGTAGCTTCCTGACGAAGCGAGGTTCCGCAACCGGCGGGACCGTTCGCAGCCGCTCGGCCTCGGCAACGAGCGAATCGCGGGCGACGGCCGTGCCGGAGCGAGAAAGTTCGCGCACCGACGACCATGCGATCGGTCGTTCAATCGTCACGCCGTCGCGCCCGCTGCGAATCCAGAGTCGCCGGGCGTCGGTCTTGGCATCAAGCACGCCGTAAAACGTCCGGCCGCTCTGCACGGTTACCGTCAGCGATGCGTCGGCCGCCGTTGCAGCGTCGGTCGTTGCGACGGTCGCCCCGCAGTTGATGAGCGCCGTCACGAGCAGCCGCCAAGCGAGCTGCGTGCATGAGCGACGGGTGTTGTGCGGCCGACTTTGCACGGTGTGCGACTCCGGTAAGAAGCGGAAGCTTTACCGAACGCAAGGGTTGTGCCGGACCG
>CAZWDN010000009.1:0-46864 GCA_964633125.1 uncultured Pirellula sp.
GAAAACCGTTTTACGAGCAATCGTAACGTGGGTTCGAATCCCACCCCATCCGCTAACGCTGTGCACGTCGAAGTCGGCTGCGACTCGCCTGCATCATAGCGGCACGAATTCATGAACAACGGTGACTTCGCGCACTTGCTTGCTGTCTTGCTCAACAACGCGTAGCGTGATCTTGATTCCGCGTAACGGCCAGCGATACGGCGGCGGTGCTTCTTGTTCGCCGACGCTGACGCCGTACGACGTCGCGACGTTGGGCTCGTCGACGAGGCCGTTGTTGTTGTCGTCGACGCCGTTGGTGAACTCATCGATGAGGTCGTCGCCGTCATTGTCGATGCCGTCGTATTCGTAATGAGTTGACCAGGTGTCCCAAACGTTCGGCGCGAGTTGCCTCGTGTTGGCGTAAGGGTTTTTCGAAAGCGGCCCTTCGCTCGGGCAGCCGAAATGCGCCCGCGGCATTCGGCATTTACTATTGAACACCGCGCCGCGTTCCAGCCTTTGCAGCGCGGAGGCCGTCGCGGGATTGAGGGGATCCATATACGCGCGATACCGGCTGACGACGGTGTCGAAGTTCGCCGATTCCGTCGCCATGTAGTTCAGGTCGCCGAACGCGCCGAATGCGACCGGCTGCAGATCCGCGCTGGTCGGCGAACTATTGAAGCGGTCCAGTGCTCGCACGTAGCCCGCGTCTCCCGGCACAACCACGCCTGCGCTCGCGCTATTCGTGGCCGGCGAAGAAGCGCGGAAGACGGGCGCGCCGGGGTCCCAGGCTTTTACGTCGAAACTCACGACGTTGGTGAGAATGATGTCGCTTCCTTGCCGTGAACCGTTTCCAAATCCGCTGCTGCGAGTCCCCGCGCCTTGAATGGCGTAGCCGGGCGGCGGAGTCGGAGTGAACGTGGTCTTCGGCACGTATGTGCCGGAGGCACCGGATGCCATTTCTTGCATCGGCAACGGGAAGTCTTTGTGGGTTTGTTCAAGCAATGTCGGTAGTGAAAGCTCCGCGGGCGAACCTCGGTTTACCGCGGGGTTGTAAATCGCACCTCCCGTAAATGCGGGAGACACGTAAACCATTTCATAAGGCCAAAGCACCGGCTGGTGCAACGAGCGGTTTTCGCGTTTCGTCAAATCTCCGAGACTGTTGCCGCGATTACGCGGGTCAATTGCTTTCCTACCGGTTGCCAGGTTGGTCGGTAGCGCTTGGTTGTCGAAATTGCCTCCGGCCGGTCGTAGCGATAGGTCCGTGCCGGCATAGTCGAGGCTACCGAAGACGACTGCATTGGGAAGCACGACGAATTGTCGACGATAGAGCGTGTAGTTCTCCGCCCGACCGTCGCTGCGAATGGAGGCTACCGACGTGTTTCGCCGTAGAAACCACGCTACTTCCGCATGACGCGACTTGATTGCATAGTTGACGCCGTTACGCACGCCGGCTCGACCGTTGAATTTGTCGTCATAGCTGGTCGTCGTGAACATGAGAATGTCATCGACGTCGCCCATGATCGAATTGACGACCTGATTGGAAGTGCCGCCGGAAAGGTTCTCGCCGATATCGCCGCCGACGCTGTTGGTTGCGATCTGCGAATACGCAACCCGAGGCCCTTCGACGTATTCGAAGTACCCGAGGTGCATCTCCGGCGGCAACGGCGGAACGGTCGGAGCCGTGGTCCCCCGCAGGTCGAGTATCAGGCGATGCTTGGCGTGCCGGAGTTGATCGTGCAACTCCATGACCGAACGACTGTTCGTGATGCCTTCACTGACGCGCTTGAAAAGCTCCATCGCCGTTCCGAGCAGGATCAACGTGATGGTCAATGCCATCAGGACTTCCAGCAGCGTGAATCCCGCTCGACTCTGATTGCGGCGACGGACGACTCCAAAGCAAATCGTACGACAGAGGCCAAGCATCGTGTGCGGATTTCCAGAACGGGCTCTCAAACGATATTTCGGTTGCGTCTTTGCGGCATTGTTAGTCGATGCCGTCGTCGACGCGAATTTTAGCCGTTTGATTTCGGCGACCAAACTTTTTCCGGATATTTTTCTGACGTAGGCGAAGCGTGACTTACCTCCTAACGCCGAGCGAGTTTGCCGAGCCTAACGCGCGGTCGTCCCCGGCCCGCTTGTTGGGAACTCCTCGCCGAGAAGCGACGCGGGGCCGGCAACGTCGGCGAAAGGCTCGTCGTCCAAGAGCGAACGGCCCTCGCGAGTCCGTTCTTGCTCGGTGCTTCCCCCTCCCGATGGCGCCGAACTCGGCGGCAGCATGGTGGAGAGGCCGGTCCAGTCGCTGCGGCGCGGCATCCGTTCGCGGGGCTCGATGCGCGCCGCTTTGACGCGCCCCGCCAAGTGTCCGCCGGCCACCGCCGCACAATACGCCGCGAGGCCGACGCCCGGCACCACGTCGCCGACGGCTCCGCCCACGTACGTGCCATAAGCGGGGTAGAGGAGGGTGTACGCCTCGCGTTCCTCCTCCGCCGAGCCGAATTCACGCAGGTATCCGAGCGCGTCGCGCGTGGCGACCCCTTCATGCCACAGCGGCACGATCGGCAGCGTGTAAAGCGCGGCATAGGTTCCGGGATAAGTTCGCCGCGAAAAATCCTTCGCATGTCCCCCTTCGTGCAAGGCCACGGCCGGCGCGTCGCTGTAGAGATTGAGCGTGTTGGTGTACGGATTGAAATTGTCCCCGCCCCAAACGCGGCCGGGAAAAATCGTGTAGCCGAGCCATGAGAAGGTGCCGAGCGTATAGCGCCAACCCCAGGCGACGGATTGGTTGGCGCGCAGTCGTTGCCATTCGTCGCGCGGCGCATATTGGTTCACGCGCACCTTCACTCCGCTCAGTTCGTTGGCGGCCAGATACTCCGAGACGGCGCGTTCCGTCGCGGGCGACACGCGATGATTGTCGATCCGCCGATCCCACAAGACGATCTTGCCCGGAATGCCGATCACCCAGCCGACCGAGTCGAGCACGGGCCGTGGCTTGCCCCGTTCGATCTGCGGCGTCGTCATCGCCACGAGCTTCGGCGACGTGTGATACTGTGATGCCGCGCCCAGCGAATACGGCCTCTGTCGCGCACAGCCCGGCGCGACCAGCGTCGCCGCCGAGGCGGTGATCAGCAGCAGTGCGATATTCGTCGCGCGTCGCATGGCGGGCTCAGTAGTTTCTTGGGGTCGCGAAGAGTAGCGGCTGCCGCTTCAAGCGACAATCGCGACACGCCGGGCACTGCCGGCAAGGCCGGCGGTCGTGGTCGAGCAATCAGTCGAACAATCGTCGCACTTCCGAGCGCCGCAGGCACGCCTCATCGTCGTGTTTCGGACTATTCACGCGCGGCGATACGGCCCGGTGTTGCAGACGTTCGCTCGGCAACGGCCGGCACAGCGCCAGCACGGCATCGGCGTCTTCACACCTCGGATCGAGCCAAGCCGCGTAGTCGCCCGGCTCCAGAATCACCGGCATCCGGTCGTGAAACTCGCGCATGAGCTCATTGGCCTCGGTCGTCAGAATGGTGCACGTATCGATCACCTCGGCGGCGTCTTTTCCCGGCGCACTCTCCCAGTGTTCGTACAAGCCCGCGAAGGCGAAGAGCGGCCGGTTGCGGAGCGAGAAGTAGTACGGTTGCTTTTCTCGCCCCGTCGCTTGCCATTCGTAGAATCCGTCGGCGGGAATCAAGCAGCGCCGCCGGCGAAACGCTTCGCGAAACGTCGGCTTGCTCGCGGCCGTTTCGCTCCTCGCATTGATGGGGCGTTGCGTGCCCGCGGAACTTTCCGCCCAGCCGGGGAGCAGCCCCCAGGAAAACTCGCGCCAGTGCCGCACGACTCGGCCCTCTGCCTCTAGTTGCGCCGTTACCGCGCCGACCTGTTGCGAAGGAGCGATGTTGAAACGCGGCCCTATCGGCGGCGGCGCGAACAACTCGAATTGCACCGCAACTTCTTGCGGCGCGGTACGCAACGTATAGCGACCGCACATGAACTCACTCCTCCATTACCCGCCGCTTATCGGCTTGTTTCCATTGTATCGGGCCCGCGCACCGCGGCTTGTCGTTCGTTACAATACTTCGATTCTCAGTCCTGCAACTTCCCCTCGCCGAGCCGGTTTCGCCGTGTCCAGCTATACCAAAATCGCCCAATTGAAAACGGTCGCCGCGCTCCGCGAACGACTCGCCGAGCTCTCGCTCGATATTCCTCTCGACGATGAAATCCTGACGGCCGCCCAAGGTTCGCCGCTGGCCGCGCCGCTCGACGTCGGCGGCTTTCGCGTCGGCAATCGTTGGTGTATCCATCCGATGGAAGGTTGGGACGCCGAGCGCGACGGTTCGCCGTCGCCGCTGACGTTGCGTCGCTGGAAACATTTCGGTTTGAGCGGAGCCAAGCTCATTTGGGGCGGCGAGGCGGCCGCGGTCCAGCCCGACGGGCGAGCCAACCCGCGTCAAACGCTCGCGACCGGGTCGAACAAATCCGGCATCGCCGCCTTGCGCGACGAACTCCTCAATGCTCACCGCTCTGCCTTCGGCACGACCGACGATCTTTTGATCGGCCTGCAACTCACGCACTCCGGCCGCTTTTCCCGCCCGAACACGAAGGCGTTGGAACCTCGCATCGCTTATCACCATCCGCTGCTCGACAAAAAGTTCGGGATCGATCCCGGCGATCAATCACTCGTATGGACCGACTCCGACTTGGAGCGGTTGATCGATCACTACGTCGTGGCGGCCAAGCTGGCGTACGACGTCGGGTATCAGTTCGTCGACGTCAAAGCTTGTCACGGTTATTTGCTGCACGAGTTCCTCAGCGCTCGAGTGCGTCCGGGCAAGTTCGGCGGCGATCTCGAGGGGCGTTCCCGCGTCTTGTGCACGGTCATCGGGCGCATTCGTTCCGAGTGTCCGAAGTTGCTCATCGGCGTGCGGCTTAGTGCGTTCGATTTCGTACCGTACCAGACCAGCCGCGAAATCGGCCGACCGATGGATTTTTCGCGCGACTTACCCTATCAGTACGGCTTCGGCTCCGCTCCCGACAACCCTTTGTCGTACGATCTGACCGAAACGTTCGAGCTTCTGCGGATGCTCCAGGCGGCGGGCGTGGCGACGGTCAATATTTCGTGCGGCAGTCCTTACTACAATCCCCACATCCAACGCCCGGCGATCTTTCCGCCGAGCGACGGCTATCAGCCGCCGGAAGACCCGCTGGTGGGCGTGGCGCGGCAAATTCACGTCGCGAAACTTTGCAAGGAAGCGGTGCCGTCGCTGCCGTTGGTCGGCACCGGCTATTCGTATTTGCAAGACTATCTGCCGCACGCCGCGCAAGCCGTGGTGCGGCAGGGTTGGATCGACAGCGTCGGCCTCGGTCGTATGGTGCTCTCCTATCCGGAAATGCCCGCCGATTGTCTGTCGAGCGGCGAACTAGCGCGAAAGAAGGTTTGCCGTACGTTCAGCGATTGCACGACGGCGCCGCGCAACGGCATCGTCTCCGGCTGCTATCCGCTCGATCCGTTCTACAAGCAAATGCCCGAGGCGGCGGAAGTCCGCGGCGTGAAGGAATCGCTCAAGGCGGAGTAGCAAGCGAGGGGATAAGGAACGCCCCTGTAGGGAACGCCCTCCGCGGCGTTCCGCGACTTGCCTTGTGCTCGGAACGCCACGCAGCGTGTTCCCTGCGGATGCGATCAGTCGACGTAAGTCGGTTGTCGTCTGCGCGACTTACGTCGATCCGTTTTTCCCCCCTGCGCACATAACTCGAGTTATGTACGCACCCCTTGTGGGTTTTGGGGTTGTGCGCACATAACCGAAGTTATGTGCGCGGGCGGTTTCGAATCGTCGACGTAAGTGGGAAATACGAAGAGCGACTTACGTCAATGTAGCAGGCGTACTCGACGCACCGACGGCACTCGGAGCACGCCTGCAATTTTCGATTTGCCAAAGATCATCCCGCACCTTAGCGAAATCGGCGGGCGATCTCCAGGCGATTTTTGGCCGGCCCAAATCCGCCGTTGACGAACGGAATGTAGTTCGCTCGTCGCCTACTTCGGCACCGGCGCCGAAACGCGCCGCGGCGCCGCCCGCTCCGCCTCTTCGTCAATGCGGTACGTCACGCCGAGGTTGGCCATTTCGTCGAAGCTCTCCTCGCCGAAGAGCACGATTCGGCCGGCGTCCGGGTTGTTCGGATTGAGTCGCGAATTGTCCCAGTGGCCGACGAAGCGCAGCGTGGAACCCGCAGGCAAGCGGACCGGCTCCCGAAACACGTACCGCCGTTGCCAGTTGAAATCGAAGGCCGGCGTCGCCACGAGCAACTCCTGGCGGCCGTCGGGATAGACGGCATAAATCTCGGAATCGCCGCCGCGCAAGTGCAAGTGCGGGCGGATGTCGATCAACAGCACGTTCTGCTTGAAGTACGGCAGGCACTCCAACGGCTGATGCGGATCGTGCGGCGAAACCTCGATGCTGCGCGTGCCGACGAACAATTGATCGGCGATCACTTTCGCCGGCGGGTTGGGATCTTTCCGCCACACGATTCCCACCGACGATTGGTCGTACGCATCCTCGTCGATCGGCGAATAGTGCATCTCGAACACCAGGTCGTAGCCGGCCGGGAAATGCATGCCTTCGTCCGGCGCGTACGTGCGCGCGGCGTAATGGTCGCCCGGCGTATAGCTGCCGATGCGCCAACTGTCCTTGCCGCCGTAACCGTTGAGCTTGGCCATCATCATCGGGCCGGAGAGTTGCTTCGAGAGATCGGCGGGACGTTGCCGCTTGTCGATCATAAATGCTTGCATGTGATGGACGACTCGCCGATTGCCCGGCAACAGTTCGATGGCTTGCACATAGCGATCTTCCGTTGCGTCGTTGGGGACCCAGAAGTATTGGTACTCGACGACTTGCGAAGCCTTGACCAAAAACGGCTTCGGCATGCGGACCACGAAGTCGGGGCGGCCGTCGCCGATCGTGAATTCGCCGGGACCGGCCACATGCGGGAGCGGCAGCGGCACCTTCGGCGGCGTGCCCGCCACGAGCCAATCGGGTTCGCCCTGCTTTTGGCGCGCGAGGCCCTGGTCGAGCCATTCGACGAAGGTGCGGCGTTCTTCTTTCGTCAGCGCTTGGATGTTTTCGATCGCGTGGCCGCGCGTGGTGTCGGCGTGCCACGGCGGCATCCGTTGGTACTCGACCTCGCGACGAATCGTCGCGGCTTCGTCGCGGATGCTCTCGAACGTATCGAGCGCGAACGGGCCGATTCCCCCTGGAAAGTGGCAACTCACGCAGCGCTTGTAAATGATCGGAGCGACGTCGTCATGATAGGTGAGGAGTTTTGCCGGAAGTTTCTTCTCGAGGGGGGGCAATTGGAGTTCGCAACCTTGGGCCCGCGTCGCGGCGATCATCGGTTTTCCGGCGATCAGAGCATCGACGGCGTCGGCCAAGTAGTTGCGAGTTTTCGCGCCGGGAACTTTCTTCCAGCCGGAGTCGTCGATCATACCGTGGTACTTGACGGCCAGGTTTTCGTCGAGCAGAAACGCTTCCGGCGTAGCGCGGGCCTTGAGCAGTCGCGCGAAATGGCCGCCGGCGTCGAGAAAAACGGGAAACGGCAGATCGAGCTTCTGTTTGTGCGCAGCCATGTCCATGCGCGCGAGGCCGGCGTTGGAATACACGCCGAGAAACTGGACTCGGGATTCTTGATACCGCTTTGCCAGTTCGCGCATCGTCGGCCCTTGCCGCGTGACGATTGGGCAATTGATATCGAGAAACAGGACGACGAAGGCCCGTGCGCGTCCTTCGGGAAACGTCGTGAGTTCGGACGACCAAAGATGTTCGACCCCCCAGCGATCGACCAAGACCGGTTCGGGCGCGGAGGAGGTCAGCGACTGCGCGGACGATGGAGTCGACGACGCGGGTGTCGCCGCGGTTGCCTGGGTCGCAAGCGATAGGGCGGTCAAGAGACATGCGAACGACGGCAAGCGTCGCAGGAACTTGAGGCCAAGTGAAACGTGATGCGGCATCGTGCTATCGACCTGGGTAATTCGAAGTCGGCCCGTACTCATTTAGATTTCGACGTCGCGGAGAGTGTTAATCCATCCAAACCCCGACAATCGTCAAGGTTGACGCTGCTTTGCGGGACCTGAGATTCGGAACCAGGCGAAATCACGGCGGAAATGTCACCGCTGACGGCAAAACAATCGAACATAGGGACGAGCCTCGCGGTTCCATATTCCCAAGAATCCCCCCTAGAGCCCGCGAAAATGGATGGTTTTTGCCTCGTTCGGCGGGTGTTCGTCGCGACGTTGCCGGCACTTCTTCTGCCGGCAATTTGCTCGTCGGCGCCCGGGGCGGAACGCGTCGTCGATGCGATGAAATCGGCTGACGCCGTCGCCGAGACTCGCCAACTAGGCGGCCCGTCGGATTTTGCGGCGGCTCAGGCCGCGCGCGTGCACGCGGCGCGAAACGAACTGGATCGGGCGCTTGCGGCGTTTCGTGCGCTGTTGGCTCGGCAAGGAGCGGAGTCTGAAGGCGGCTGGCTGGCCTACCTGCATCTCGACGAGTTGGAAGCGGCGCTCGAGAGCGATGCGACGGCGCGCTTGCGAGCTTTGGACGACTTGCGGTTGCGCATGCGAGCCGACATCGTCGGCCTGGAGGAGCCGGAAGCGGTGGACCTCCGCGCGGCCGCTGCCTGCTATGGGGAACAGTTGAAATTGGCGGCGCCCGGCGGCGAACAACGTGTGCGCCGGGCGGCGGAATTTGTGCGCGCATCCTTAATCGACGCGACGCTCGTCGATCCGACCACGGCGGATCGGCTGGGAGCGGCCATCTACATTTTGGAGCAGGCCGAGCAGGACCTCGACTTGGTGGAAGCCGCCCGCGCGCGGTGGGCCTATCCGAACGCGGTTGTCCGTGTCGATACCGGATTCGTCGCACAATATATTGCTCGCGACGTCGCCGACTATCGAATGCAGCAAGCGAACATTCTCGGCACGCAAACGCGAGGTCCGGCTTCGACTACCGGGCGTTTGGAACTCATCACCGTTCCGAACGATCAGGCGGCGCAATTCGAGCTGCGCATGGGGGGCTCGACGCTGTCGGCCGGGAACGTCGGCCGCAACGGGCCGGCGGTGATCTACAGCTCGTCCCGTTCGCAGTTTCAAGGGACTAAGAGCCTATTCATTCATCCGCAGTGGGGAATCGCCGATCGGCCGGCCAACGTGCGGACCAACGCTTCGATCGGCATCAAGCGTATCGAAGTCGAGCCTCGCGTGCTTCCCAATTTGCTGCAGCCCGTGGTCGAACGCGCGGCCTGGAACAAAGCCGGCGATACGCGAGCGGCCGTAACGCAAGAGGTCGAACGGCTGACAAGCCGGCGGATCGAGCAGCGGTTGGAAGCGGAGATCGCCGAGCCGTTGCGTACGGCGCAAGATTACTTCCGCGAGTATATGCTCGTGCGGCCGCTGCGTTTTGACGAAGTTCCCGCGGTCGTCTCGCGCAGCGCGGCGGAGTACTTCGAGGTCGGGCTGCGGCAGATGACCCGCACGCAACTCGCGGCGGAAGGGGGGCCGCCGACGTTTGCCGAGCAAACGAAGTTGGGCGCGGCGCTGCACCAGTCGCTCTTCAACAATGCTTCGGCCCGGGCGCTGTTCGTCGATCCCACGTTGACCGACGAACGCGTCGAAGGCTACTGCCAGTTCGTCACGATGAGCGTGCCGCCGGAATTGCGGGTGTTCTCGAACAGCAAGCCGTGGTCGCTGGTGATTGATCTTGATCGGCCCAACACGTTTAAGTTCGACGACGGCAAGGCCGACGTCACGATTCATACGTTGCAGTGGACGCTGGGCGACAAGCAATACACGCGAGCCGTCGACATTCGGTTCGTCTACCGCGTGGAGAACTCTCGGCTCGGGATGCTCTTTACGCGCGTCGGCGAAGTAAGCGTGACCGCGGCCGACGGACGCCCCTGGACCGCCGAAGAGGCGTCGCACCTGGTGCCGTTCGTGCAGGCGAAGAGCAACGCGATGTTCCAAGAGCAAGGTCGAATCAACAGCCTCATCTTGCCGCGCGGCGAAGGGTTCGGGCCCCTCGGCCAAATCACGCTCGGGCAAGTGGAGTGCGACGACGGTTGGCTCGTCCTCGGCTATCAATAGTCGACGGTCGACTGCTAGCCGCCTGGCGCACGCTTCTTGCTCGTTTCCCCGGTCATGCTGTCGCGATCGGCGACGGCCGCCGCTTGCATCAGGCCCTTGAGGCGTGCGACTTGCTCCGGCTCGGCGCTCGCCAAATTGCGCGATTCGCCGGGATCGGCCGCGAGGTCGTATAGCTCGGCGACGTCTTTGGCGTTGACGATTAGCTTCCAGCGTCCCTGCCGCAGGGCGCCGCCGCGAAAGCCGACCCCCGCGCAATAGATCGTGCGGTCGGCGACGGCCGATGCAGGCTTCTTGTCGGGCGACAGGAGCAATGAGCCGATGTCGTGCCCGTCCCAACGCAAGTCTTGCGGCGGCTGATAGCCTGCGAGTGTGGCGAACGTCGGAAAGAAATCAACGGCGTGCGTCGGTTGATCGATTTGCAGACCGGCGGCGATTTTGCCGGGCCAGCGGATGATCGTGGCGGAGCGGATGCCGCCGTCGTAGAGTTGCGATTTGAAACCGCGGAGCGGCGTGTTACGGCCGGCGACTTTGACGTTCGGATAGTCCCCGGCGTAGGCTTGGCCGGTGTTGGAGGTCGTGTCGTGGCCGCCGTTGTCGCTGAAGAAGACGACGATCGTGTTGTCGCGGAGGCCGCGCTTTTCGAGCGCGGCAAGCACGCGGCCGATCGCGTCGTCCATGTGCGATGCGCAGGCGGCATGAAGCCGTGTACCGGCGTCGGCAATGTGGCGATTGCGATCCAGCCACTCTTGCGGCTCGGTGATCGGCACGTGCACTGCGGTAAACGGCACGTACAGAAAGAACGGCTTAGCGGCGGACTGCTTTTCGAGAAATCGCACCGCCTCGCGGGCGATTAAATCGGTGACATGCCCGTCTTCGGAGAGCAACTTTTCGTTGCGATGCCACGTCGCCTCAAACGGACCGGTTTTGTACTGATGCAAGTATGGTCCGACGCCGCCGGCCAGCGAGCCGTAGCTTTCGTCGAATCCGTAATGATTCGGGCCCCACTCCGGCTTGGAGCCGAGGTGCCATTTGCCGGTCAGCGCCGTACGGTAGCCGATGCTTTGCAAAGCCGAGGCGAGCGTCACCGTGCCGGACGGATACACGAGTTCATTCTGCGCGCCGGTGCATCCGAACCGGCTGGCATAGCGACCGCTCAGGAGTGCCGCACGCGTCGGGCTGCACATCGGATGAACGTAGTGCGATTCCAGACGAGCGCTTTCTTTCGACAGCGCATCGAGAACGGGCATCGAATAGTTTCCGCCGCGCCAGGGAACATCAGCCGACCCGAGGTCGTCGGCGAGAAAGACGAGAAAGTTGGGCTTTGACGGAGGCTTCGTAGCGTCGTCGGCTCGCGAATTCGGCGAAGCGAGCACGAGCCCAAGGGCCAGGAATGCGGCGGCGACGAAGCGGTGGATCGCAAGGGAACGGGATGACATACGATGCTCGCGCGAAGGGGGCGGTGCAGGACGCCGGTTGACGTCGGGACCTTGAATATCGGGTCCCGCGCCGGAAGGGTCAACTTGTTCGCGCGAGTTTTAGAAACGTCGCCAATGTATGCGACGTCGTTTACGCTTCGAGTTCGGGCGGGTCCGGAGCGGCCGGCGACGGCTACCGATTGACCAGTCGTCTAACGTCGCGCCAATGCATCGGAAATGGTCGCCAGCGGCGAGACTTCGCGGGGAGCAACCGCAGGCGTAGGAATTCTTACGACCTGTTCCTCCTTTGTCGTCGTCGAAACAATCTTGATCGGCTGCGGTTGCTTCGACGCGACGGCATTGACGACGATCGGAAAGTTCGAACCGGCGGCCAGCGGCGGCAGGCCGGTGATCCGCGGCACTTGCGGTACTGCGCCTCCGCCGATGCTGCCGCCGGCGTTGCAGCTTTGGCGTCCTTGCCCTCCTTGCGACGGGCAAGCGGCTTGGGCCGTTGCGGCCGCGCTTGCCGTGAGCAGCACGAAACTGCAGATCGTCGTGACCATCGGACGGCCGGTCAAAAACTTGCTAGTCATGGTGAGTTCTCCTACAACGGAGCTTAGAAAACAGGCTGGGCAGGGCTATTACCAATCGATAGCGCACGCCCGGTCGGAACGTTACCGAACTATCCTGCTCGCCTAGTTCCCAGGTTTCGCTCGGTTCCGAGCATTCGTTTGAGCGGCGCCTCGCGAATTGACATCTTCCCGTCGAGGCCTGCGTGCGCACCATCGATATCTTCCGCGAAACAACCCGCCATTTCCTTGGGCCGGTGCTCCCGCTGCTCGACGATCCGGCCGTTTCTGAAATTCTGATCAACGGTCCGGACACGATCTATTTCGAGAAGGCCGGACGACTTCATCGCTCCGAGGCAAAGTTCGCCGACGCGGCGTCGCTCATGGCGGCCGCACGAAACATCGGCGAATACGTGAATCGGCAGATCGACGCCGATCATCACAGCATGGACGCTCGCCTTCCCGACGGCTCTCGCGTCCACGTGATCATTCCCCCTAGTTCTCGGAACGGCTGCTGCATTTCGATTCGGAAGTTCCAGAAATCAACGTTCAATCTGGATTCACTGGTACAGCGCGGCAGCATGAGTGAAACGGCTGCCGAATTTCTGAAGTTGTGCGTATTGCTGCATAAAAACATGGTCATCGCGGGCGGCACCGGCACCGGCAAAACGTCGATGCTTAACGCACTGTCCGCGTCTATTCCCGAGCACGAGCGAATCATCGTCATCGAAGACAGTTCGGAGCTTCAACTGCATCAGCCGCACACGGTGTATTTGGAAGCACAGCCCCCTCGCCCCGACGGTCGCGGGCAGGTCGGCATTCGCGATCTGTTCGTCGATTCGCTCCGCATGCGGCCCGATCGTATCGTGGTCGGCGAGGTCCGACGGGGCGAAGCGTTGGACTTGGTTCAATCGATGCTTTCCGGCCATGCCGGCTCGCTCAGCACCGTGCACGCCAACACCCCTCGCGACGCCGCAGTTCGTTTGGAAACCCTTTGCATGATGAGCGACGTCGGTCTGCCGGTGCACGTCGCCCGCACGCAGGTGGCTTCGGCCATTAATATCGTCGTGAACATCGCCCGGCTCGGCGACGGCTCCCGCCGCGTGCAGGTCATCAGCGAAATGCTCGGTCTCGACGAGCACAATCAGTATCAATTTCGCGATTTGTTCCGCTTCTATCCTTCCGGACGCGATGCCGAAGGTCGAATCCTCGGCGAAATGCGGCCGACGGGCGCGTTGCCGACCTTCTCCGACGAGCCCCGTTCCATGGGCTTCGGCGAGCATGTCCGGCTCTCGGCGGAATTGTTCCCGGCGGCAAAAGAGCCGTAAAACGCGGCGTGTCGCGTAGATTTCGATCCTTCGCCGAAATGCTTTGCACGGCAAGCAGAAAGGAATTGTCCGGTAACAATTCGTACCTCCTCACGCTCAGACATGGCAGAGCCGGTCATCAGCCGACTACGGCAGCCGGAACAAAAAACTTCTTTCCTAAGTGAGGTGTGTCATGTCGATTCGCAATGCTCTCCGCCGTCTCGATCGCGATGAAAACGGAATGGAGACCATGCAAGCGGTCATCATCTTCGGTGCCGCGGCCATCGTGCTCGCTCTGCTCTACAAGGTTCGTACGCCGGTCATGGACTGGGTCAAGAAAGAGCTGAAGACCTTCGGCGTGAAGGCTTAGTCGGCCCGCGCAGCGACGTGCGTCGAACGTCAACGACGCACGTCGAGGGACAATCATGGCGCGACACGAACCGATTCCGAATCTCTTGCTTTGCGAGCCGTATCATGTCGACCGCTGTTTCTTATGCCGCCTCGCTCGACTCCCTGCAACATGCGTCCCGATCGTCGAGCTGGCGGCTTTTTAGTTTCCTTCCCGCCGCAGGATTGCTTTGGGCCTGCTACGCTCAGCGAGTCTCGCCCGCCGAATCATTTTGGCAAACGTGGACCGGCTTCATCCTCGCTGCCACGCTCGTCGCGGCCACGGTCACCGATCTGGCTCGCCACAAAATACCCAACTACATCACCTACCCGGCCGTCGGCTGGTTGCTCTCGCTAGGCTTGTTGCAAGTCAGCCTCAAGGCGTTCGGCACGCTCCCGGACGATGCGGGCGGAACGGCCGCGCTCTCCGCCGTTGCTGCGCGCTGGACGATGCTCATGGGCGCTTTGCCGGTCGCCGAGCAGTTCGCAGGCCTCGGCGTCTGCTTCTTCGTGATGTTCGTCATCTTCATGAATGCGGGCGGCGGCGGAGGCGACGTCAAAATCGCGGCCGTCCTCGGCGCCGCTCTCGGACCTACGTCGGGCCTCACCGCCGTCGTCGCCGCGCACATCGCGGCCGGGGCGTTCGCTTTAGCGTGGGCCATGCTCAAGTTCGGCCCCGTCATGATCCTCACCGGCATCGGTCGCAAGCTCGGCAACTTCTTCGTGCCGCTGTGGATTCTTCCTCCCGACGGGGAAGAACGCCGCTTGCTCAGTCTCCCGATTCCATTGGCTCCGTTCTTCCTCCTCGGCGCCGCGTACGCCGTATGGCAAGCGTAAACGCTCGTCGTCGATCCGACGCCCCACATCCAAGAGTCGTCACTATGAGCCGCTTCCTCCCGCAACGCCGCCGCCTACGTCGTGGGCTTTCGACTCTGGAAGTTGCACTGGCAACGGGATTTATGCTTCCGTTCGCCGTCGCCCTGTTTCTGGTCGCCAAGCAAGCGTGCGGTCGCTTGTTTCAAATCATTCAGTCGCTGGTCGTTTGGCCTTACCTCTAGTTTCGCTCGGCGAAAGCCGGTCGTCGTTTTACCCCTGCGAATATGCAAACCTCGTCGCTTAACCTACTGCCGGAATTATTCCGATCGGTCGAATGGGTGTGGGCCGTATGGTTGCTCGGCGTCGTCGCACTGGGCATGCTCGCACTCGCCATGTGCCGTGCGGCGCGGCGGAGTTCCGCCGAACGCCGTGCCTGGCGCGGGCTGCATGGCTGCGAAGCCGGAGCCGCGTACTCACTGAGTTACATGCTCACCATTCCCCTGATTGCACTGATCGTCTGCCTCGTCGTCGATCTCACGTTGATTCTCGCAGCGAAAATCGGCACGGTCTACGCCGCCTATGCCGCCGCACGTTCCGCCGTCGTATGGGTTCCATCCGGCGTGTCGGCAAGCACGGCTCAAGATAAAGTCGAAGCCGCGGCCCAAAACGCGATCACGCCGTTTGCGTCGAGCAATACGCGACATCGCCCCGTCAAAACGCCGCCGCCGTCGGGTTTTGTTTACTACGCGGCTCACAAGAGCTATGCCGACGAACCGGCCGAGTTCGAATACCTCGGCTGGAAATGGCTTTACGCTTCTTGGGCTACCAAAGTCGCGATCGACGTAGGCAACGACTATCGCAAAGACGTTACCGTCACTCTCGACTACAAGGCGCCGTTTCACATGCCGGCGATCGGCCGGATTTTCGGCGTCCCCACGCCTTACGGCTTCTACACCACGACCATTCGTACCGTCGTGAAATTGGAGAACCAAGCACCTCGTAGCGACGAGAAGAATCCGTCATCGCGCCCATTGGGAATCAGCTATGTGCCCGACACGAAATAAGCTCCGGACTCTCCTGACCAACGACGTAGGCTCGCCGTGCTGCGAATTCCGTTCGTTGCATCGGTCCGAGTCGGGCTTTCTCAGCTTTATGACGTGCGTGGCCGTGTTGTTCATCGCCTTGCTGGTCACGCTCGTCTTCAATGTCGGCGGCGCCGTCAAACAAAAGATCGAGCTCCAAAACGCCGCCGACGCGTCGATTCTCAGCAGCAGCTCGATGACGGCCCGAGGCATGAACGCCGTCACGCTGACGAATCACATGCTCGGCGAACTCACCGCTCTGATGGTGCTGCATGAAGCGCTCGGCGGCGCCGAACTCGACGACAACGTCGCCAACGGAGATCGGCGGCAAACTTCGCCGCCGTCGAAGCTCCTTAACGCGTCCCTGACGGCGCTGCTTCCGCTCAGCAGCAGCTACGAAGTACACGAACTCGACAAGCAGACCGTCGACCGGATGAAGAAGGACGGCGGCGGCGATTCCGACAGCGGCGGCAAGCACCTGGCCTTCGGCACGATCTTTGATGCTCGACTGACGCTCAAATACTACATGACCGAAGTGTTGATCGGCCGGCTCGTCGCGATTGCCTGCCGCTTCATTCCTTTCGGAATCGGCGAAGCGATCTATTGGGGCATCAATATCCCGCTCAGCGTGCTTGTGGGAAAAATGTACCAAGAGGTGCTCATTCTCGACGGCGTCGAGGAGATCGCTAAGCTCTTCTCGAAAGTTGCGAAGCGGCGCGTCGTCGAATCACAGATGCTGCCGTTTTTGGAAAACTACGCCGAGGTCTGCACTAAGCAGTTTCCGGTCATTGCCGAACGGGTTGCTCAAGAAACGGCCCGACGCAACGGCGTGGAACTCGTGCTCTATCCGGCGCGTGTCAACCTACCCGTCGAACGCGAGCCGGTTCCCCCTGCCGAATCGACGGGCCTGTTTCGCCGCGAGCCTAGGGGAGGCGACGCGGAATCGTCAGCCGACTTTCTCTCGAACGCGCTCGATCTGCTGAGTTCGGCGACGAGCCTGCTGGGCGACGCCAACGACGTGCTCGGCACCGGCGGCGGCGTTCAGAATCCCGGCGGATCGCTCCGTCCAAACCCCGGCAGAGACGGATACGGCCGGGGCGCCAACCTCAGTCGTGATTCGCTGCCGAGGTTCAGTCGTGATGAGTGGAAGGTAATTGAGCAATCGCAATGGACGCGCGCCACGTATCCTTATGTACGCGGCTGGCGCAAGCCGATACGCGAATGGTTTGCCGGCGTGTTGATGATCTCCCGCGCGGGAACGTGGTACTCGCGCTGGACGAATCGCTACACGGTCACTAAGGCATATCAATACCGCATCGGCACCTACGGCGGGCAAAAGAATCAGCGGAAGCTGGCGATGTTCGTCATGCAGGGGGCGCCGAAAGCGGGAAAAGGGCGCGAACCCTGGGCGACTGACGGCGACAAGGCCGAGCCGTTGTTTACGCAGATGGCTTTCGTCCATCGCGACGCTCGTCAACCGCTTGCCGCGGCGATCTTCGGCTCGGCCCCCAAAGACGGGTTGGTCGCCTACTCGCAAGCCGTGTTCTACAACGCCAATCGGCAAAATATCGGCACCTGGCGCGACGGCGGCGCTTACCAGCCGGAACTCGGTTGGGACACCTTGAACTGGCGAGCGCCGGTCGCGAACGCCCGGGCCTACGAGTTTCTGGAAGGAGATGATGCCGGAATGCGCATCATGCCGCCGGCGATTCCGTTCATCATGTTCACCAAGGCGTCGGAGCACCCCGAAGTGCGGCTGAATTGGCAAGCGAAGCTCACCCCGGTGACGCGGTACGGCGAGGTATGGCGGGCCGGTCTGCGAATGCCGCAGAAAATGCGTAACACTTTGCTCAGGCTTCCGCTTGAGCCAGAGACCTTCCGAACGCATTAACGCTCAACTTGTCATGACGCTCTCCAGCTATCATCGCCACGGCCTAGCCACGTTGGAAATGGCGCTCTCGATGCCCGTTCTCGTGCTCATGATCGCGCTGGTCATGCTTACGGCCGACGGCATGGTGCTCACGTCGCAGATTGCGATCGAAGCACGGACCAACGCCATGAACCAATCGCTGAAGCACAAATCGGCCGACGGCTTCGATCGCTTCCTCCTGGAAGACGTCGCTACCAGCGATCGTTACACGCGCGACATCATCCGAGGTTCCGCCTCGCGCTCGGATGCAGCCGTGCGCATCTTTCCTTCGTCGCGAATTTCCTCCGCCGCGCAACTGTTCGTCCTCCGCAACACCTGGAGTCACGCGGAGTTGCCCCTCAACGACGACAATCGCCTGAAGCTTTATGGAGAAGTCGTGTTCGCCGGAAGCGCCGGAAGGCTGACCTCCGTCATCGACCAATTGCGCGGCCTCGGCTCACAACTCGCGTCGACGATGGAAGGGCTCGGACAAGCTTCACAAGCGACGCAAGAAGACCCGCCGGGCTTGGAAGACGCTCGCAAGAAGCAAGCGGAGGCGCGCCAAAAGCGTGAGCAGGAGAAGCAACGGATCCTAGGAGAGGTGCGTCGCCTCGAAGGAGAGATTCAACAGATCAACCAAGAGATTGCACAGCTCAATAAAGACCGAGAGCAGGCGGAGAAGGACCTGAAAGACAAGCCGGAAGAATTGAAGGCGAAACAGGACCAGATCGACGCGCAGATCAAGGCAAAAGAACAAGTGCGCAGGCAAAAGGAGTCGGAACTGGAGCAACGCCGCAAAGAACTCGACCTCATTGTGAAATCCGAAAAATTCTAGTCATGTCGTCACACCCCTCACTTCCGCTCCCTCCACTCGTCGACTTGCGGCGCCAAACGCCGATCTTCGTCGGTAGGTTGCTGCTGGCCGCGGCGGTGCTGGGCATCGGGTATTGGACCGCGACCCGCGTCGACGCCTTGTGGATTGAACGTGGACCGACGGCGATGACCAACCCGGACGTGCCGCCTGCTTCCCGCGTTGCACCGGCCGACTCCGCGGAGGGCTTGATGGCGACGATGCTCGCCGGGCGCTGGGAGTTCGTCGAAGGGGGCTGGATGCTCGGCGTCGGCAGCACGACCGACGCCGGTGCTTCGGCATTCCTTGCTCGGCCCGCGACGGCGGTTGCTGCGACGGGCGCCGTGGGCGATTGGGAACGGACTGTTTTGGACCTGGCTAAAAGCTTCAAACTCATCGGAGCATCACTAGGCGCACGCCGCATCTATCGCTTCGATTCGCCGACCCTCCGAGCCGAGATTATCGCCTCGGAGGGAGCGGCGACGGAGCGACTTTTGACGGCACGGGCCGTGTTTCAAACGGCCCCCGGTCAATGGTCGACCATGGAGACGGAAAGGGTGCCGGAGTCGGTATCGCGCCATGCACCGGCCTCGCTTCTGCCCTATCCGGAGCGGAGCGAGTTGTTGGCGGTTCGACGCGATGCAGCGGATCAAGTCGTCGGAGAGTTCTTGCGTTGTGAAAGCAAGATTGCTCCGTTGTTAGCGCACTGGCGAGATGCAGGTTCCCCGGTCGCGTTAACGAGCGCATTCGATGCTTCGGAGTTTAGCGAAGGGGTCTGCGAGCGCCATGGTCGAATGCTGCGCTTAATCCTGTGGGAGCCTCGCTCGCAAGGAGTTACCACCATACTTGTGCTCGACGCCTCGCCGTCGGAAGCTCGGCACTCGAATTCAGCACGGACACTCGTACCATGAAGAACCTCGGCAAGTTGCTGATTCCGCTTGCGCTCGGCGTATTGGCCTTCGCGTTGAACTGGATGGCGGTGCAACCTCAACTCGGCCGCGAGTTCGTGACCGTCAACGAAGATGCGCCCGTCGATAAACCGCTCGATGAAAGCCAACTCACGCCGTTCAAGATCGTCGGCTCCGATTTCGACACGCTCAAGAAAACGCTGGTTCCATGGGAAGAACGGGCCGCGATACTCGGCCTGCCGATTCGTCGCGATCTGCGTAACGGCGACTTTGTCTTCTGGCAGGACGTTCGCTATCTCTCCGCCGATTTTTTGCCCGGTCCGGATGAAATCGCGCTACACGTTTCGTTGGAAGGGGTCGACTACGAACCGAGCCTGCTGAAGGTCGGCAACCAGATCGGCCTGGTCGTTCCGTTGGCCCCGCAGGCGAATAGAACCTCGCCCGACGATCCGGCCGGCGTGCCCGTGGAGTTAGACGCTCGATTCGAAGAAGTCGGTCCGTTTCGCATCCTGAGCGTCGGCGGGCGAACGCTCGAACAACCGGGCGAAACGGAGCAAGTAGATCGTGATCGCGGCAATACGAACTTTGTAACGCTGGCGGTGAAGCTCGATTCCGGCATGGCGCCGGTGTCGGAAAATACGCCCACCTCCGCTCGCCCCGTGCCCGAAGCCGCGCGTAAGTTGCTCGCCGCGCAAAGCGCTCGTCAAATCGACGGCAAGCCGTTTGTGGCGATGGTCCTCTATCAGGACGTCGACAAGCTGCGCAGGCTACGCGATGCGCAGGCCGCGAAAAAATCTGCCGCCCCTGCGTCGTCGTCAACCGCACTTCCTCCAGCACCGACGCCTTAAGATGCGCATTCGCTACAACCATCTGCTGGATAACAGCCCGCGCGTCTACGACGTGCGCGGCAACTATCTGCGCGTCGGGCGAGCGGCCGACAACGATATCGTGCTGAATAGCCCGTTCATTGCCGATCGCGCTTTGGAGTTTTTGAAGAAGGCCCAGGGTTGGGAACTGGTCGTCAGCGGCGGCGGAGTCTGCCAACTCGGCGAGCGAGATTTGTTCCTAGGTGAGAAGGAGTTGATCTCCGACGATGTTCGGTTGTCGCTCGGACCGTTTACGTTATTGCTGGAGTTTCCGCATGCCGCCAAGCAAACGGAGGACGGCCGCCGTCGCGAGCACGATCGAACGCTCTCTAACTTTGTTTCGGACGTGCATCTGGAACTGCTGCAGCGGATGGATTTAAAGTCGCAGTTTCACGATAGCCGTGGACAGACGGATGAATATCTGCTGGTGCTTGAGCACAATATTGAAGAAATCGCCCGCCTGCGAGGATTGCTCAAATCGGAGAATGATGAGCTCATTTTGCATGTGGCCGGACACGCGCTCCGCGGCGAACTCTTGAACGATTTGCTCAATGCGTCGACTGCGGCGACGGAGAATTCACCGGCGGGCGGCGCTCCGTGGAGCCGCATCCTTTCCGTTGTCGCCGACAGAGAACGGGAAATACAGGAAACGAATCTACGGTTGATCCGGCAACTTGAAATCCCGGCGGATGCACCCCTCACGGAGCGCTTGGAAGCCGTCGAACGCAAGTTTTGGCCGGCCTTTGCGGCACAAGCCGCTGCCGTGCACCGCGACTTTCGCGAATACTTGGCGTTTCGCTACCTCAAAAAGCAAATCAAAGACATCGTCTTCGGCTACGGACCGCTCGAAGATTTGCTCCGCGTGCCGACCGTGTCGGAAATCATGGTCGTCGACCGTGAGCACATCTATATCGAAAAGTCGGGCGTACTCGAGAATTCCGGCCGCCGCTTCACTTCGGACGAAACGACGTTGGCGATTATCGAGCGGATTGTTTCGCGCGTCGGCCGGCGCATTGATAAGTCGCAACCGCTCGTCGACGCCCGACTGTGGGACGGCAGCCGTGTGAACGCCGTGATTCCGCCGCTGGCCGTGAGCGGACCGTGTATCACCATTCGAAAGTTCCCCTCGCGGCGATTGAGGGTCGATGACCTTATCGCCAAGGGAAGCCTGACGCCGACTGTTGCCGCCTTTCTTAAGTCCGCGGTTCTTTCTCGGGCGAACATCATTATTGCCGGCGGCACCGGCAGCGGCAAAACCACGTTACTAAACTGCCTGAGCGACTTCATTCCCGATAAGGAACGCATCGTCACGATCGAAGATACCGCGGAATTGCAGCTAGCCAAAGAACACGTGGTGCGGCTCGAAACGAAAGGGGCCAATGTCGAAGGACGCGGCGAATATACAATTCGCGATCTCGTGAAAAACGCGCTTCGGATGCGGCCCGATCGCGTCGTCGTCGGCGAGTGTCGCTCCGGGGAATCGCTCGACATGCTCCAAGCGATGAACACCGGGCACGACGGCTCGATGACCACGATCCACGCGAATAGCGCCGAGGACGTCATCCTGCGCCTCGAAGTGCTCGTGCAAATGGCCGCCGATCTGCCGGTCGAATCGATCCGTCGTCAGATTGCTTCAGCCGTCGATCTCATCGTCCAGCAAACGCGGCTTCGCGACGGCTCCCGCTGCGTTACGCAAATCGCCGAAGTCGTCGAGTACGACGAAATCACGAAGCAGATGCGGCTGAAGGATTTGTTTCAATTGGAGACGGTCGACGGCAAGCAGATGTTGCGCCCGACCGGCTGTCTGCCGACGTTCATGGACAAACTGATTAGCACCGGCTTGTTGGATCTGAATACGTTCTATCTCTAATTGCGCGGTAACGACGACCGTCGTGCGTTATGGACCCTGCTCCTTACTTGCTTTTTGCTTCGAGTATTGCCGTCGGCGCGGCGGCGTATTACGTCGTGCAGTCGGTGATGCCGTTCTGGGATCGCTTGGCGGTACGGTATGTCGCCGAAACGCGGCCGATGCTCGATGCGCTCAGCTTGGGAAGCGACCGAATGCCGGAGCTCATGCGCTGGTGGGGCATTGCGATGGCCGCGGTGTTCGTGCTGTTCTCGATCGGTCTTGGGATGTGGCCCGTCGCGTTTGCAGCGATATACCTCGTGTACGTCACGCCCAAGCTCTATTTGCATTTGATGATCAATCGACGTAGCAAGTTGCTGCGCGATCAGCTCGTCGGCACGGTGACGTCGTTGGCCAATGCGACGCGCGCCGGGCTTTCGCCGGCTCAGGGAATTGAAAACGTCGCGAACGAAGCGCCCGAGCCGTTGGCGACGGAGTTACAACGAGTCGTTCGCGACTACCGAGGCGGCCGACCGCTTTCCGAGGCGTTGATTCAGGCCCGCGATCGCTTGAAGCTCGACGGGTTCACGCTATTTACTTCAGCCCTCTTGGTCAGCCTGGAGCGGGGAGGGCGGATCACCGACGCGCTGGAGCGGATAGGTCGCAGCTTGCAGGAGAATCAACGTCTCGAAAGAAAACTCGAGGCCGATACCGAAAGCGGACGCAAGGTGGTGGTCATGCTGGCGGCATTCCCGGCGGTATTTCTCGGCCTTTTCTATTTTCTCAATCCGGAAGGGACGGCGCTCCTCTTCACGACAATTCTCGGACAGGTCGTACTCGTGTTCGTAATCGTAATCGTGTATGCCGCCGTGCGATGGGCCAATCGCATTTTACGCCTGGATGTTTAACGTAACTCGCGTTGTAGCAATATGGACCGATCCCAAATACTCCTTGCCGCCAGCAGCTTCGCCGGACTTGGCGCCGCCGCGCTCACGGCGTGGGTGCAACATTCCGTGAATCGCCCCCTGCCGCGTGCGGCAGCGACTTGGGAATTCGAAGGGGCGCGGCGAATTTCCCTGCGTCGCGGAAACTCGACCTACCGCTGGTTCGAACCGGCAGTCGATGAAGTTGCCCAATGGTATCGTCGCAGCGGCAGGCTTTCCAAATTGGCGGCGCAGCTAGTTTCCTCCGGCGAGCCGTTGCCCTGGAAGCCGGAGGAATTCCTCGCCGTCAAGTTAGTCGAAGGATTGTTCGGCGGAGCAATCGGATTCTTGCTGGGCTTCCTAGTGAGTGGTCCGGGCCTCGGCATTGTACTGGGCGCGGCCGCCGCGGCCTTTCTGCAATACAACGCCGTGAGCAGCGTGGCGAGACTTGCCGAGAGTCGGACATCGCTCGTCAAGCGACGGATGCCGTTTGCCGTCGACTTGATGGCGCTTATGCTCGAAGCCGGCGGCGGACTTACGGACGGTCTGGCCACGCTGGTGCGCGACCTCCGAGGCCATCCGCTGGGAGACGAACTCTCGATCATTGTTAGCGAGATCAATCTCGGTCGTCCGCTGAATGAAAGTTTGCAACGTTTTCAGCAGCGCGTACCTGATGACGACGTGGCCGAACTCGTCTTCATGGTGAACAAAGGAAGCGAGTTCGGTACTCCGATGGCGCAGACGTTTCGCTTGCAAGCCGAGCAGATGCGGCTCAAACGTTCACAATGGGCCGAAAAGGCCGCAGGTACGGCGCAAGTGAACATCGTCCTTCCGGGTATGGTGATCATGATCGCCTGCCTCATCATTATCGGCGCGCCATTTATTCTGGCCGCGCTGGGAATTTGATTTTATATGCCCGCAAAACTCATTGTCGTCGAAGGGGCGGAAGTCGGCTCGGAACTTTGGCTCGAGTACGAGGTGTCGCGTTTCGGCAGCGATCCTAGTTGCGAACTTGTGCTTGCCGATTCCGTCGTCGAGCCGCATGCGTTCACCGTGCGCTATGGCGACGGACGCTATACCGTCTACAACCGCGGCTCGGCGCCTTTGCAACTCGATGCCGTGACGCTTGCCCCCAGCGAAAGCGGTGCGTGGCGACCAGGTAAGACGCTTCGGTTCGCAAGCGGCTTGGCTTTGAGGCTGGAAGCTTCCGGCGACGGCGCTCCGGCCCGACGTCCGGCCGAAGCGGCAGCGCATCCGCTTGGTGAGGCGGTACCCGCGACGGCCGCCTCCCGCGACGACTTGGCCGTCGGCGACGGCACTACGTCGGAACCGAAGCCGGAGAAGTCGAACGCCGGTGCGATTATTGCCGGGGTGTTGTTCGCCGTCGCCGCCTTCTTGATCCTGTTTTCCGACGAATTCCTGTCTTCCGAGCCCACGGCGGGAGGCGGCAAAGCTCCCGATTCGTTCTCCAACGTGGTTTCTTTGTTGCAAAAGGATCCGAATTGCGCTCCTGATTTGTGGATTCAATTGAGTAAGTCGTATGCCGATGCCTATCGAGGCGACGAGGTTCGTTCTGCGGCCGGTTATCGCCTGCTTCGCGATCGGATCGTGTGGGAAAAGAATCAATTCCTAATGCAGGGGCGACCGGTACCCGACGCGTTGGTCGAGGCCGAATCGTTTGTAACGCAACAAGTCACGCCCGGAGCCTACTGAACGCCAGGCCCGGCTCACGAGGACGGAAGCCATGGCCGACTTTGAAACCTGGGAATCGCTTGGGCAGAACGCTTACGGGACCGTTTACCGCGGCGTGCAATTCTCGCTGAAGCGGGAAGTTGCAATCTTTCAACTCGACCCGTCGCTGCGAAAGGAGGCGGATCGTTCACCGCGCTTCTGGGATGAGATCACCTTCCTCGCGCAACTGACCGACGATCGGCTAGTGCCGGTGTTCGCGGTCGACCGTACGCAAGGTTGGATTGTGATGGAACTGATGTGCGGTCATTGCGCACAGTTGCTCAAGGGCCCGCTAGATCCGGAGGCGGCGCGTTCGGTACTCCGGCAAGGACTTTCCGGGTTGCAGCGTTTACATGAGCAAAAGCGAACCCACGGCGACATCCGCCCGCATTCATTGCTGCTCAATCGAGCCGGCAGGATCAAGCTTAGCTTCTCCGTCGGCGCTGCGGTCGTCGGCGGATTGCCGTATCAAAAACGGCTCATGAAGTATGTCGCGCCCGAAGTGGTGAGTCCGGCGTTTGGCGAATACGGACCTGCAGCCGATTTATACACGTTGGGGTTTAGCGTTCTGGAACTGTTGCTGGGCCCGAAATTCGACGGGCTGTTTCCCGGCGTCGGCGGCAATGAGCAGGAAAGTCGCACGGCTTGGATGCGTTGGCATGCCGGCGAAGAGTCGAAGCTTCCGGACGTGGCCGAGTTAGTGCCCGGAGCATCGTTGGAAGTGGCGATGGTTCTCGATCGCTTGCTCAAAAAGAAAGCGGCGGATCGCTACCCCTCGGCGGAGGCGGCGCTTCGCGATTTATCACAGTCGCCGCTGGTGCCGATCGTGGCTCCGGAAATCGGCGTCACAGGCGGATTCGCGGGAGCGGAACTGATCGGTGGCGTCGATCGTATATTTGATCCCGCTTCGAAGTACGACACGGCCTCCGTAGCAGGGGCTTCCGCTCCGCCGCAGGCGGCAAAGGCGACCACGTCGCGTGCGGCAGTTGCTGTGAAGCTGAATGTGAAGGAACGGAACGGAAAACGCAAAGCGATAATCGTCGCGGTGTTGTTTGCCGTTGCGGCGGTCGGCATCTTTGTGTCCTCGGAAGACCCCGGAGATCAGCCGTCGGAAGCGGTCGTCATCGCCAATCAAGCTCCGAAAATCCTCATGCCGGCGATGTCGGTGACGACGATTCCTGAATTGGCCGCCTGGAAACTGCCGCTCGACCTAAAAGACGATGCAACGCCGCGCGAGCGTGTGAAGGTGAGCTTAATCGACGGTCCCGGCGGAATGACGCTTGATGCGAAAACCGGCGTGTTGTCCTGGACGCCGAGCGAAAGCCAAGGCCCTGGGAAGTTTAAGGTGCGCCTCGGCGCGAGCGATGATGCGACGCCGCCGCTGTCTGCGGAACAGGTATTCGAGATAAACGTCGTCGAGGTAAATGCGGCACCTATGCTTCAGCCCGTGCCGCGTGTTGCAGGCCGAGTTGACGGCTTGCTGTGCGTAAAACTGCAATCGATCGACACGGACCTTCCCCGTCAGAAGCTTCGATTTGCCGTTGCCGACGGGAGTTCATTACCCGAAGGCGCAGCGTTGGACTCCGCAACCGGGCAGCTAACGTGGACGCCGAGTAGTTCGATTGCCGGTAAGACTTCCAAGTTGCGGCTGATCGTCGCCGACGACGGCACTCCTTCGCTGACGGCGGTCACGGACGTGGAGATTGTCGTTGCCGCGGAGAACAGGCCGCCCGTCATCGAGTCCATCCCGGATCAGATTGTAACGTTGCCTCTGGAGACCGACGGTCCCGCGGTTGCGCTGACGGTGAATGCTCGCGACCCCGATGCGGCGCCGGACGACAAGGTACGCTTCGCGCTCATTGCTCCCGTGCCGGAAGGAGTGACGCTCGACGCGGGTAACGGTCGCATTACCTACGCGCCGATCATCGGAAAGGACCTGTCGGCCAAGCCGGTGACGATCACGGTCGAGGTTGCGGATTCGGGGGTACCGCCATTACGGTCACGAGCGTCGTTTGGGGTGAGGTTCCGTGTTGCCGATCTCTTGGCACGATTGCGCGAACAATTGAAGAAGGCCGAAACGGTACGCGAGGTATCCGCGGTGTTGGCTGCGGCTAAATTGCTACATGACGTGACATCGGTCGATCCCAAGGGGCTGCGAAGTTTAACGGCCGAGGCTTACGTCAAGCGCGGCGACGCCTACTTGGCGGCGCAAGACTTCGGTACGGCGCTCGTTGATTTCAATACCGTCGTCAAGGAGTTGGACGTGAGTCATATCGATGCGCGTTTGGGTCGCGCATTCTGCTATGGCCGTCAAGGAGACTGGCGCACGGCACTTGCGGAGTACGACGACGTGTTAGGTTTGGACGGCAAAAACGCGTCGGCCTACCTGAATCGCGCCACGGCCCATTACGAGTTGAAGCAGTACCGAGAGGCCGCGAGCGACGCGGAAAAAGCGGTCGAGTTGCAACCTGACGACGCGACGGCCTATTTCGTACGCGGCAACGCCAGGCTGTCGTTAAAGGATCAGGCGGGTGCCTTCGCGGATTTCAAGCAAGCCGTCGAAGGGTTCGCTTCACATTCCGGCAGCGGCCGTCGCATGCTCGCCGGCGCCTTGCAAAAGCAACTGGAGATCATAGCGGCCGGTTCCGTGTTACACGATGCCGATCTCGTGAAGAGCTACACGCAGCGTCTCGCGGCGCTAAGGGCCGAGGAAGCGATGAGCGACTTCGAGAAAAGGTAAGCTATGGTTTGGTAGGCGACGGCGAAGGAACGGGCCCCGTCGCCGTTGTCGGCTTATCCCGCGGACTTTCTTCGCTGAAGGTCCAATACTTCAGTTTCTCCATGGCGCGCGACGTAAGTCGGCGTTCGGGGGGAGGCAGATTCCTGTCGATCACCAGTTGGACGTCGTTCAGTAGTTTGAGGCAGTCGCCGTAGTAGGAATGGCCCAACAGGTCGGTATCGATATCCGAGGCGTCGACGGTATCCATACCGTCGGCGACGAAAATCCCGCGGCTGGAATCGCCGAGTCGCGCGCTGTCGTTAAAGGCGTATGAGGCGTGCAGCGCCCAATCATTACGCGAGCAATATAACGTCGTGCGGTTCGCGAGCTGCTGCATGCGCGGCTGAACCTGATCGCGAAAGACGTCGGCGTCAATGTCCGGTGCGGCCAAGATGATTTGATCGAAGATCTTGCCGCGGTCTCCCATGGCGAGAATGGCCCGGCTTACGGCGTCGGCTCCCATGCTGTGGGCGATCACGTGCACGCGCTTGGCGTCGACCCGCTCGGCCGTGGCCAAGAGGAACCGCATGATGTGTTCGTAGCTGTAGAAGATCTCGTTGCGATCGGAGAAGTAGCTGCGCACGTTGGCGCGCGAGGGCCAGCTATAGAACATCGGCACGCCGCGGAAATTGAGATCGTAGTGGATTTGCGCGGTCCGCATGGCCGCCTTTTCAAACGTGACGTTGTAGCCGTGGACGAAGATGAAGCAGTTGCGCTCATCGGCCTCGCGTTCCGCCAGCACTTGGCGCACTTGCTTAAAGAAGGCGTCTTCTTTGAGTTCCTCATTGCGACGCAGCATTACATGTCGCGTCTCGTCTTCGCCGCCGAGCAGAGGACGCTCGATCTCTCCGACGGAATGCGTCGGGGGAATGGAGACGTCGCAATAGCCGTAATGCACGCCGCCGTCCTTTTCACGATGCGCTCCGTAGGCGACGCCGACGGTCTCCGTGTGAGCGGCCTGATATTCTTGATTCCATGCCAGCGCGATCCATGCCGTCGCTCCGAGGGTTGCGAAAAATAGGAACAACGACATCAGGAATCCGCCCACCGTCTTGCGCGCCAAGCGTTTGCGGATGCCGCGAAACGCCGTCGCGAGCACGAAGAGCAGCAGAACGGGCAACCCGTAGATTAAGTACCCGGGTTCGGGCACCGTTTTTACGAGTTCTCGATTTGTTCCATAGTAGACGCGAACGGTTTGGGGATGCTCTTCATCCAGTTTGCGATCCTGATGGGTTTCCGTTCGAACGGTCGGCATCGCTTTGGCGACGACGGTCGGCGGCGGTGCGGGAGCGACGGCGGTGAGCAACCGTCGCGTGCCGGCGGCGGTGCCTTGGGGCGGCTCGTCGGCTTCCGGCTTGGCTTCGGCCACGCGAGCCGTGCCGACGACTTCGGCCAATGCGCGAATGGCCGCGTTGCGAAGCGGTTTGTCTTGCGATTGTGAAGCGTCCAACAAGCGCGGAACGGCGTCGGCTCCCCAACGCCGCAATTGTATCAATGCCGCGGCGGAAGCGGCCGGCGTATTGGATGCGAGCGCGCGCAGGATTTCCTGCCAGTAAGCGTCGGACACTTGCGACCACGGCAGCGCGATCTCTTGGAGTGCGAGCACCACGGTGAAATCGTCTTTGAACTCCTTGGTCGCCGCGAGCTCGAGCAGTTGTGCGCCGATAACCTCTTCCAGGAGACCTTGCCGCTGGAGTTCGTGGGCCGCCTGTCGCCGAACTTCCAAAGAAGCGTGACGAAGTGCCTCGCGAAGGAGTTGCATCTGCTCCGCGACAGGAAGCTGGGCCCGCAATAGATGCCGCGGCAGCACGTGCTCGGCCTGCTTCGGATCGGCCAGCGCCTTGCGAAAGTCGGCGATCGTCGGACGGGAAATCTTCGAAAGCGGATCCGACTTGAATAGCTTCGCGGCCCAATCATCCGCGCTGCCGTCGGGGGGCGGCTTGATGCCCTTCGGGGCCGTGCTCGAGGGCGCGGCGGGAGCAATCGGCGCATCGTCCGCCGACGTACGATTCACGCAAGTCGCGGCCATCGCAAGTATTGTCGGGGCAAGAAGCCGCAAAACGCCTGACCAGTGAGATTGCGCGCTAGTCTTGGTTCCGACGGCGGGGGCCACGGCGAACGGCGTCATGCAAACGATCTCCTAGTAGCGCATTCGTACAAGATAGTCTTGCGGATCGGCTCCCGGATAGGCAATCGTGAGCCGAAGAATTTGCGGTGATTGCCTGATTGCGGCGCTAAACTCACCGCTGTCGGTAATTCTGGCGCCGTTCACTTCCGTGACGCGACCGCCGACGACTAATGAAACGTACGTTTCGGTGTCGAAACTGAAGGCGCGACTGGCGGGGGAGCCGGGAACGACTTCGACGATCTTTACGGAACCGTCGTCGTCGCGAACGGCGATGCCGATACGCGGGCCGCGTTCCGGCGGCATGCCGGGGTACTCACGCGCGAAAACGTCTTGATCGGTTTGTACCGATGCGCCTTTGGCGAACGTCGCGCCCTGCGGATACGCTTCGTGAAAAGTCTGATGCACTTCGATGCCGACTTCGTTCACGAGCTCATCCCAAGATGCCTCGCGCTGAGAATTTTCTTCCGCCCAAAAGGCGAGCGCCTTCGTGAAGAGCGAACCGGGTACCGTACCGGAATCTTGGCGAGGCGGAGTAAAGAAGGCGCTTTGGCCCGGTGCGCAGGCGGTCACATCGACAAAGCCCGCAGGCCGAACGAATAGCGACTGAAACAGCGGCGTAAAGGCTTCCGGCCGGGGGAAGATGGCGCGGGGCGCGGTTTGCGCGCGGCCGTCGCTGCGCGAATTGCAGCAATCGCTCAAGATTGCCGCCAAGCGAGCGTTTTTGGCCTTAAGTCGCCGGCGGACTTCGTCTCGATAAAGCTTACCGCCGGCGAGTTCGAAATAGCTGCCGCGATCATCAACTCCGCCGTGGCCGGAATAGTAAAGCACGACGGTATCGTTCGCAGCAGGCTTCAGTTCGTCGAGCGACTCCAAAATAAATGCCGGCGTAGCGATCTCGTTTGTGTCGAGCACCCTTTGTTCAAGCAATAGATTATCGTCGGGCGCGTTCTGCTCGAAGAATCCCTGTATATGCACAAGGTCGAACTGAACGTTCGGCTCATAAATCCCCCAGCCTGCGGCCGGCGAGATGTCGACGACGGCGAGAGCATGAATCTTCTCGGCGAACACAGGCCCCGGCGCAAGGCTGAGTGCCGCCCCAAGCAGTCCGCAAAACAACGTTGCCCGCGAATTCATCGAAACCCTCCTGTCGCTGAGCGTCGTCGGTAAGGCGCGGGATCAAGCAATGCCCGCGGACCCTATTGTACGCCGTGTAGCTCCGTAACGAGCGGACCGAGTCCACGGTTGGATTTTAGCGGCTGACGGGTCGGTGCGTCGCCGGACTTGCCGCTTTTCGGAGGGACCGTCGACTGCGCGGGCCGTTCAAACACGTCCTCCGCGTTAAACGCGGGCATGATCGCCGCGGCCGCCGGATAGTCGAACTTCGGGCGGGAGACGAATTTCGGCAATCCGGCCGTACCTGCGAAACACTCCGCGGCGCGGCGACGCCCGAATTCAAACTCCTGCTGAGCCGAAAGATCGCGAAAATCCATGTGGCTTTCAAACTCGACATCCGGAAACGCTTCAAGATCGGCCCACCATTCAGTCCGCTGGGCCACGAGTTCGACGTCGGCCAAGAGCCAATCGCGGACGGTCGTGCGCGGCAGCAACGTGAAATGTCGGAATCCCGTACCGAAAACGCGTATTCCCGGCAGCATGCGACGAACGTCTTGTGCAGGAACGGCCACGATATAGCCGCCGTAATACGTCCGTCTGCGAACGTTGCCGAGATCGCCGGGGGTTTCGTTCACGAGCAGCCGATCCGGCTGCAGTTCGGGTACTGGGTCGAAGTAAGTCGGTTCGGAAACGGATGCCTTGATCGCCAACGCGACATCCGCGGCGGTCTCAATGAGTCGCAGATCGGCCTGCCGCTCCGAGGGAGGAATCCGGCTGAGAAGGGCATAGATTGTGCGATCGACGAAGTAGGTAACGCCCCGGCCGATCCGACGATCATTCGAAAGAACAAGATCGGGGTGATCGACGGCGAATCGTTCGGGATGTGCTCGATAAAATTCGTGAACTTCCGGACGCCAAGATGCCGTAAGCGTATTGAGATCGAATTCTTTGTATCGCGACGAGGCGCGGCCGTCGCTCGCGTCGGCATCCTCGAGAACTTCTTTATTGCAGCTGACGATGATGATCGGGTGTCGCGGTTTCGCCGTGCTGCGGGAGACGATTTCGTCGAGCGACTTCGCATCTCTCCATCGTTCGACGCCGAGCGCAAAGGCGATGTATTCGCGAAGGTTGTCGTGCGAGATCTCCGTCGGCTTGCCGCGGATCGACTTCGACAGTTTGGAATGCGGATTCTCCATGTTCCGCACGGCGTCGCGGTTTCCTTTCATGAGGCGGTCGACGGCATGCCGGACCGTCGCATCGCTAAAGCCAAAGCAGGCAAAATAGGCCGCGGCGATGGAGCCGCTGCTGTTGCCGGCGATGATCACGCGATTCTCGCGGAGGGCCGGCAGTCGCGCGTAAGCTTCGTGCAATACTCCGGCATCGTAGGGGAGACACGAGCCTTTGCCTTGGAAACAAAACATGAGCTGCGCGTCGGCAAACCGGCGGCGTTCTGCTTCGGACAGGTCGCTCGGCGGCGATGCGGCGGTCGAACGAGTTGCTGCGGCGAAAAGCAACAGCGCCGCGGCGAGGAGAACGGCATAGCGATTACCGGAGTTCATGTCTTGCATGGGGATCTACTCCTTGGCGACCGCGGAAACGGACGGGAGTTTCGATGTGCGAACAGTGCCGACGAAGAGCCAGCCGTCGGCGAGCGAGAGGCTACGCACGGTCAGCCGATCTTTGAAGCTGGAGTTTTGAAAGCGCGGCTTGGGTTCGAACGTCGGCGGAAGAAAACGGTCGAGCACCGATTTCCAGGTCGGGTCGTCGGCAAAGTCGGCCGAGGTCCTTTGAAACTGCATGCCGCCGGCATTCGGTTGCAGGCGATAGCGGGCCGTGGCCTTGCGCGGAGCGTTCCCATTGGAAACGTTGTCCAGCATGTAGCCTTGTAAGCCGAGCGTAATAGCGACTTCGCCTTGCTCGAAACGGATGGTGAGCGGATTAACGTTGGAGAATCGAATCACTGAGGCCGAACGCAACGGCGGCAGCTTTTCCACGACCGAGCTTTGCAGCTTGAACTCTTCACGAAGTACCGTCCAATAGGTCGCTTCGTCGAGCACTCGTCCGCTTAGCCGCGAGCCCCAATTATTGATCGCGGATTCGTGAAGCCACGTTTGCACGTCGAGATCGACGGAAGGCGGTTCGAATCGGGGCGGGGCGAGAGCTCCAAGCTCGTCGTCATCGACGTACATCGCCCGCCAATGAATGGCGTCGGAGTCGCTCTGGACGATCAGGCGTTTCGCTTCGCCGTCGGCCGGAAAGTAGCTGGAGGCGAGCTTGCCGAAGCCGCCGTTGATGCGATAGGTAATGTCGTACGCCTCGTCTTCCACTCGCTCACGGACGCGTTTTTCAACTTGGCGGGAAATCTGCGAGTCGTGCTCGGCGAGTTTCTTGGCGGCGATTCGCGAAGCCACGGCTGCCGCGATACGTTCGACGAGCGGTAGTCGCAAGCATACGCAAAGCCAATTCAGCCGCGTGCAACTGCGATCAAAGATGCGAACTCCCGGCGAATCGATTTTGCCTGCATCAATGTACAACGGCTGCGTCGCCTTGAGTCGCTGCGTGCTTGCGGCCTGTAATCGCATGCGCCCCTTCGCACCATCTACGGTGAACTTGCCGACCGCTTGAACGTCGACGCGAACCTCGGCGCGCTCGGAGTTGGGGACGACCTGCACCGTTGCGTCGGCGACGGCCGTGCCATGGACGTGGACGCTGATACCGCCGGTCGAGGAGCGAAAGTCGACCGGGAGTTGAAAATGTCGCTTTGATTGCGTGCCGACGTACTCGGCGCCGACCCGATTGCGGAAGTTAAACGTAGAATTCTGCGCGCGATACGCGGCGAGCAACTCTGCACCCCGACGTCGGGCGGACAGTGCGGCAAACGCCTCCCTCGCGGCCGTTTCCAAGTTCGAGGAGATATTGTTCGAACGCCGGAATTCCGCCGTCTTGGCGAGCGTGTAGATATGGTCGTTCACTTCAACGGCATCCGCCGGCGACCAAAGAGCGGCGTCGGCAAAGGTTCCGAGGCGATGCACCAATAATCGGCGATTGGGTTCGAGAGCGGCGGGAGCGACGACCGAAAGCGCTTGTTCCGCGCGAAGCACGGCCGATTTCGTCGGTTTCGTGTTCACGAGTAACTTCTCAAGGCTCACGAGGTCCCAAGTCTTGGCCCAAACGGCTCCGTCGGGCAACCGGTCCGTCGAAGTTCGTAATTGGGCCAGCGCGGCTTGTGCGTCGATTCGTATTTGCCGAAGGGCTTGTTCGTCCGTGTCGCCGAAGCGCTTGCGGAGCGCTTCGGCCCATGCTGCGATTTCCGGCGAGAGTTGCAGCGCCGGTTTCGCTGGGACGGTCGGCGCGTGCTTTCCGGCCGGCGGCGTGTTGGCTGCGCTGACCTCCACGGCCTTAGACTTATGTGCCGCAGGATTCGCGGCAATCGCCCAGGAGAGTCCGACGCCTAAAACAATTAGGGCGCCGAGAAGCGGCCCATGCGGACGTTGGAAATGTCGCGCACTACGAGGTTCAATTCTCATGTTGCGGCTCAAGTTGCGGGCGTAGGGAGTAGCGGCGCCGCCGCGAGTCTCCAATGTGTCCCCTCATTGTAACGGTGGTTGAGCTTGCCGCAATCAATCGGGCTTCGGAAAAAGTTCCCCTCGTCGACGACGTTCCTTAAGAAGCTAGGGCGAGCGAAATACTTCGAGTCGTATTCGTTGCAGCGTAAACGAGCGAGCGACGCTCGCCCGTCGAGTTCCACGCGCGCCGGACAACGAGGCTTCCAGTAAGGAGTCTAAGGGGGAGTCGCGTGTGCCTCGTACCTGCCGTAGGTCGGCCGGCGTTAGGCCCGGCTGTTGTAAAAAGGCGAAGTTCACCGAGAGCGGCGGCGCATGGAGAACCGAAACGATGAGGATATCTTCCGCGCCCACGGTTCCGTCGTGGATTTTGATCGTGAGTTCGTGCGTTGCTCCGGGCGACAACGTGTTGTACGCGCCGGCTTGTGACGCGCGCAGCGAAGGGTACCGGCTTTGAATCTGCCGGGCCGCATCGACGTAGAGCACGGTAACGTCGGCCGGCGTTGCTCCCACGTTGTGAAGCTCAAGACGTAACACATCGCCGCGCGTAAAGCGGCGTTCGTCGCCGTCGGAGAGGGGAGTCCAGGGGCCTTCCGTCGTGGGACCTCGGTCCAATCGCCAGTCGACGTAGACGCTCGCCTTGTCGCGCTTCGAAACGTTCCGGGGCCGTCCATCGACCGCGAGCCGTCGCAGATTTTCCGCCACGGCGATTTGTCGCAGATCGCGCGCGAGCTTTACGGATAAGTCGCTGTCGTACCGGTAGGGACCAAACATGTCGGTCCGCGCATCGTTCGTCGAGGGCGTTGCCAGGGCGGCATCGGGCAAACGCATGGCTACGCCGTGTGGTCCGGCAATAAGTAGTACTTCGGCCAACTCACTTGCGCCGGCCTCGCGAATCATCGCCTCGTTGGCGGTTGCCAGCGCATGGACGATGTCTTTCAGTTGTTGAATCTGCGATGGATCGACTTTGGTCGCCTTCGAATCCACGTCGTGCAATGCCACCGACCGAATAGAGAGTTTCAGAGCGCCGTAATCTACCTGGGCGATTTCACAGGATGCCGGCGTTCGGATCTCCAGCGGTGAAACCGTCTGCGCGCCGTCGAATGGGACGGGTTCGACAACGCCGGTCGTCGGGGTCGCACGCACGACGATCGCGAATTGCTTGGGATAGGCGTTTCGCGAGGCGGTAGGTAGGACCTGCAAGATCGTTCCCACGGTGAGTCCGTGAACGAGGCCTTGGTTGATTTCGAGCGTGCCGTCGGCCGCTCGGGAAAGTTGTAATGCGGAGCGATCCTCCCAAGAGCGCTTTCCGAGCACTTCCGTATCAACGTGCGTCGTTTCCATCTCCGGCAACGGGAACCAGGCCCAATCACGATACTGCCTCGCCAACTCTTGGCCGAGTTCGCGGTGCGTTAACGGCTTCTGTGAGGTCGCTAGAACTTGATGCAATGCATACGTCAACCGACCAAAACGCGCCGCGTCGGCGGCGCAGTTCGGCGGGGGCATTGGATGCTCCTGTTCCAAGGCGTTCGGCGGCACGGCGTACACGGCCGTCAAGCCACCGCGGGCGGCGACTTCTCTCGTTTCTTCACGATTGTTCCGCGCCGTGACCCAAGGCCGGTCATGAACTCTGCGTTCCGCTTCCTGCACCAATTCGCGCGCCGATAAAACTTCGGCGGGCACATGTCGAATGCCGCGCGTGCGATCCGCGACGTCCCAACCCCGTGACATAGTTCCGGAATGGCACGTATCGGCGAGGAACAGTACGTGAGCGCCTTTTTGCCGCCAATGGTTCAGGTGACGCGCGATCGCATCGTCGGCGATCACGTCGTCGATCTTCGCACCACGCGGCGTGTCTTCGGGAAGGAATACTTCGTCGAAGCCGTCGTCCTCATCACCGTCCATGTCGGGTAGCCGGCTGCCATGGCCGGCGAGCAAGAGGACGACGTGATTGCCGGGATGGATTCGTTCAGCAAGGCGATCTAGTTCGCGAACGATATTCGCGCGCGTCGGTCGCAGCGCCGCCGGTTGCAACGCCGTTAAACGCACGATGTCGCGGTCTTGTATCTGAAATCGCTCTCGTAACAAGCGGTCGATCAGGCCGACGTCATTATTCGGCCCATGCAACGTGTAGTCCGGGCCGAGTTGCGAGTATTCGGTGCAACCGATGAGCAGCGCGTGTCGCGATGGGGAGGTCGGCTCTTCCGCGACGGCAGCACGACGCCCCGCGATAGGCGCGAGCACGAGCAACGCCCAAAGTGCGCCGACAGTCAATCGACGGGAACGCGCAATCGGCATCGTGAGCCTTGGTAACAATGTCGATGGAGATATGTTTCGGCTTTGATATTATCGCGACACTGACGACTTGTTGCAAACTGCATGGGCATATGCGAAGCCCGCTTGCCGTGACCTCACGTTCCGGGAGAATGGACGGGACCACCCGAACAATCAGTCGTCGGAAATCAAATATGAAGCACGCTTGCCTTTGGCTTATTGCCGTAATCTCCACATCCGCGGCGATTGCATGCGCCGACGACGCTCCAAAGTACAACGTCGTGTTCATCCTAGCCGACGATTTGGGGTGGGCCGAGCTCGGTTGCTACGGGCAGCAAAAGATTCCCACGCCGCATATCGATCGACTCGCTGCGGAAGGAATGCGCTTCACGCAGCACTATAGCGGAGCGCCGGTTTGCGCTCCTTCACGCTGCGTTCTGATGACGGGAAAGCATCTCGGCCATGCGGAGATTCGCGGCAACCTATCTGCGAAACAACGCCTGCCGGAGTTTCAGGAAGGGCAATATCCGCTGACCGCCGCAGCTCAGACATTTCCGCAATTGCTACAGTCCGCCGGTTATGCAACGGGCGCCATGGGGAAATGGGGCTTAGGGCCGGTCGGCAGCACCGGCGACCCGAATCGAAAAGGCTTTGATTTGTTCTTCGGATACAACTGCCAGTCGGTCGCTCATAGCTTTTATCCGCCGCATCTCTGGAGAAATGCGGAAAAGGTGATCATCAACCGTCGACCCATCCCCGGGCACGCCAAACAACCCGAGGGGGAAGTGAAACTGGAAGATTGGATCGGCGAGACGTACGCGCCGAGTTTGTTGATTGCCGAAGCGGAGAAGTTCGTCGCCGAGCACGCTGCGAAGCCGTTTTTTCTCTATCTGCCGTTTACCGAACCGCATGTCGCCATGCATCCGCCGAAGGCGTCTGTGGATCGGTTTCCGCGCGAATGGGACAAGGAGGTCTATCGCGGCGTCAACGGTTACCTCCCGCATCCTCGACCTCGCGCGGCGTATGCGGCAATGATCAGCGACCTCGACGGCTACGTCGGACGCGTTCTCGCCGCGCTCGACAAGGCCGATGTGACGGAGCGTACGCTCGTCGTCTTTTCAAGCGACAACGGCACCACGCACGGCGGCCGAGCCGATCCGCGATTCCATGTCGGCGGGGCCGATCCCGTCTTCTTTCAGAGCACGGCAGATTTGCGCGGGCATAAAGGAAGCGTTTACGAAGGGGGCATTCGAGTTCCCATGATCGCAAAACTTCCGGGGCGCATTCCGGCGGGTGCGGTGAACGACACCCCAAGTTACTTCGCCGATTGGTTTCCCACGATCTGTGAGGCGGTCGGATTGCCGAAGCCCGCGGGGATCGACGGTGAAAGTCTCTGGCCGGTGCTCACCGGAAAGCAACCGACGATGAACGACCGGAAGCCGATGGTTTGGGTCTTCCCGGAGTACGGCGGTCAGGTCGCCGTGCGCATGGGCTCGCTGAAGGTCGTACGTCAAGGTCTCAAGACAAAAGCGGTAGGGCCTTGGGAAGTTTATGATCTCGTCAACGACCGCGGCGAACGCCATGATTTGGCAAATTCGCGACCTGAAGTCGTGCGGCAAGCCGAAGAAGTACTTCGCCGCGAAGTCGCCGCAAACACGGTATTTCCGCTCGCGATCCCCGGTATCGAACCGGCGACTTCGAAATAGTTGCTGGTAGGCGGTGTACATCGGCGCGTACCATCAAGTCGATTCGCAACCGTTTCTTACAGCTTTCCTTCGCTTTCAAGTTTGAAAGCGCTTTGGCTGCGCAACTTAAACGGCGGCGGCGAATCGGGCGGGAGCGAATCTAGCACCGCTCGCAATCGCGCTTGAGCCGCCGCGGCTTGCGGATTATCGCTCTTGGCAAGGTTCTGCAACTCCGCGGGATCGCGGTCCACATCGTACAACTCGCCTGTCGTGTAGAGCTTAAACCGTTCGTCGCGAACGGTTCGACGCTTGTGATACTGGCAGAATATCCATTCGCGCGGCGGCTGTGCTCCTCGGCGTCCTTGCAGGTACGCCGCCAACGAGCGGCCGTCGAATGCGCGGCCTGCCGGCAGCGGTACGTCGGCGAACTCGCACAGCGTCGGAAAAACATCGGTGAAGTCGGCCAGCGGGATCGTTCGACCGCCCGGTATCAGCGCGGGGCAGTTAAAGACGAGCCCGACGTCGATTCCCGCTTCCGTAAGGCTATAAAGCCCTCCCTTTACCTCGCGGCCGTGCTTGCGCGCCGTCAAGCGGCTCTCGCTGCCGTTGTCGGTCGCGACGACGACGAGCGTATTCTTGCGTAAGTCGAGTCGCTCCAGTTCGGCGACCAGCGCGCCGACGAGTTTGTCGGCATAACTCACCATGTCGGCATAGATAGCCTCGTGCGGGCGATTTGCGTCGCGGTGGTCGGGCGTCGGCACGACCGGTTCGTGGAACGACTGGCCGTGCGTCAGCACCATGGGGCAGTAGAGCAAGAACGGGCGCTCTTGATTGGCTTTCAAAAAGGCGAATGCCGCCTCCTGGAAAACATCGGGTCCGTAGCGGCCGGTGAGCACCTCGCGTTTGCCGTCGCGCAGCACGACCGGATCCCAATACCGGCTTTCGCTTAACGGCAACATCGCTTGCGTCGTCGCGACATCGTGTTCCGCGATTGCTTTGTGCCAGCGAGTCCATTGAGCATCATTCATCTTCGCGACGTCGAGAGCATCGGGCCAAACGACGTGCGTGTCGAAACCGTGAAGCTTGAGCGCGTCCGGCTCGGCATACAGATCGTTGACCTGCCACTTGCCGAAGATGCCGGTCGTGTACCCGGCCGCATGAAACACGTTCGGAAAGACGAGGTCGCGTACCGGATCGAGGCCGCCGCCGCCGTAGAGTCCCGCGTCGTGATGTAACGTGTAGCCGGTCCGGAACGGATAACGGCCGGTGAGCAGCACGATGCGGCTCGGTCCGCAAACCGGAGGCGTATAGCAATGCTCGGCGCGCACGCCTTCGGCCGCTAGGCGATCGATATGCGGCGTCTTGCCTGTCTCGCTGCCGTAGCAGCCAAGCCACTCTTGGCCGAGATTGTCGAGCAGCACCACGACGACGTTCGGCGGTCGCTCGGCGGCGGAAGATCGGGAAGCGACGAAAATCGCCAGTAGGAACGATACAAAATGCATTGCGTTCATCTTCCGGACGCCTCGCTTGATACGGCACGCCCCGGCATAGAAATGCCCCGGCTCTCGTCGGCTGCCATTGTATCAACCGCCTCCAGCGTTTTTGGCTGGCGTTTTCGCAACTACGGCCGGTGGGGGCCTGCCGCGAAATCTAAACTTGCGCGTGTTCTGGCTGCCGCTTGTCGGCAAATTGTAAGTACCCGTTACAATAATTATCCAACGCAAAAAGCCTCGGGCGACGGCGGAACCACCCGCATCACCCGAGGCTTCAAGATTCTATTTCCAGTACACCCTAGTGGGCTCGAACCACTAACCTTCGGTTCCGTAGACCGATGCTCTATCCAATTGAGCTAAGGGTGCCCGACGAGCCTGGGCTCGTGCTTCGTCCTCGATTGCGGCCGGTACGAGGAGTCGGCTTCCCGGTTCACCTCGCTGCCGCAAATGAGAAACCACTAAATTACCAAACTTTTGGCCGGCGACAACCCCAGGCAGGCCTGAACTCGGGTCGGAAATACGTGCAAAACCTCGGTAATCGTCGGCATCAGCGGTCGTCGCCGGGGTCGCAACGCCGAATCGCCGGACAACCGCCCGGACCGACGCCGCGTGCGAGTCGCGAACCATGGCGCAGCGGCGGTTGTCGCTCTCCTGCGTTGTCGGAATAATTGACGCTCCCCAGCGGGCCGGGTTCGCGGCTCCGTATTTCTCAAGAATGCGATTTTAGAAACGCGCCACGAGGGATGCGTTTTACGGAAGGCGGCCGGTCGAGGTGCTCCCTTATCTCTGGATGCTGACGGGCGCCGCCGCCTTCACGATTATGTCGGAACTCGCACACGCGCTGAATCACGACTGCCACTGGACGGTCGTCGCGCTGGCCCGCACTTCACTGGCGTTCGCGTTTACGTTCACGCTCGCAAAATCACGCGGCATTCCGCTGGTCTTCTGGCGACCCGGCACGCTTTGGCTCCGGAGCATCTTCGGCAGCATCAGCTTGATGTGTACGTTTTACGCATTCAAGAATCTCCCGGCGTCCGACGTCGTCGTCATCACGAACATGTTTCCGATTTGGGTGGCGTTGCTATCCTGGCCGATTCTCGGCGAACGGCCGAGTTTCGAAGTCTGGCCGGCGGTGATTTGCAGCGTGGCCGGCGCGGCGCTCATCAACCTCGAAGAGCAGGGGGCTGCGGTTCCCGGGGCCGATCGGGTCGGCGGGCTCATTACCGCCGGCATTAGTTCGGTGCTCAGCGCCGGCGTGGTGATCGGGCTCAATCTGCTGCAACGTATTCCTTCGCAAACGATCGTCGTGCATTTCTCCGGCGTGGCGACCTGCTTTTGCTTGGCGCTCATGACGACCACCGGCACGCGGCAGGAACACTTCACCTCGTTGCCGCCGCCGACTTGGCTGCTGCTGATCGCATTAGGACTTTCCGCCTCGGTAGGGCAAATCTTTCTTACGAAGGCGTTTGCGGCCGGTCCGGCTTCGCGCGTGGCGGTCGTGGCGCTGAGCCAAGTGGTATTCTGTTATGTTTTCGAATTATGCTTTTTGGGGCGCGCCTTCCAATGGAACTCGCTGGCCGGCATGATGTTGATCATCGTCCCCACGGCGTGGATGCTGCTTCGCGGCGAAGTCTCCCGAGCGGCTCGCGTTCCTCCCGGACCGGCCGATGTCATGGAGTGACTGCGCCGTTCCGCTCGCAACATTGAGAAGAGCAGATGGAATCGCTGCAAGGCAAACTTCTGATCGCTTCGCCGGAACTGCGCGATCCGAATTTTTTCCATTCCGTCGTGCTGATGGTGAGGCATAACGTGGAAGGGGCGCTTGGCTTAGTTCTCAATCGCCCGCTCAACGTGCGACTACCGCAGGTGTGGGATCAAGTCAGTAACGCGGAGTGTCGACGCAACGATCTTATTTACCTGGGCGGGCCATGCGAGGGGCCGCTCATGGCGGTGCATGACCAAGCCGCATTGAGCGAAACCGAAGTTCCCGGCGGACTTCACTTCGCCACCGATCGCGCGGCCCTGGAACAGTTGGCTTCCGAACCCGAGCGGCTCGTTCGCTTTTTCGCCGGCTTTGCGGGCTGGAGCGAAGGGCAGTTGGAAGCGGAACTGGCCGAAGACTCCTGGCTCACGCTGCCGGCCACGGCGCAACATGTGTTTGCGACCGAAACCGATCTCTGGGACAAGGTCATGCGCGAGCTCAAAGGACGCGAGATTCTCGACGTACTAAAGATTCGCGAAGTTCCGCCCGACTTGCGGGCCAACTAGTATTCGGGCGATGCGTCGTCGTAAGCGGCGACTTGAATCCACGACTTACGTCGACGCTCCGATTTGGCGTGCGCAGATAAACTGCGGTTATCTGCGCACCCCCTCCCCCCGTTTTGGGACATGTGCGCAGATAGCCATGCGGTATCTGCGCACGCCCCAAAAAATCGTCGACGTAACTCGCATTCGCGCGCGACCACTTGCGTCGTTTCGCGGGCGAGCGGCATCGTCAAATTGTCAAAGAGCGCCGGGCGCAATATCCCGTACGCAAAACTATCGACGCCCAAGTCGATTCGCAAGCCGATTTTTGGCCGGCCGCTACTTCGCGCTGCATAGCGCAAACAGATGGTCGCAGAGCTTGTGCTCGGCGTCGGGCGTGCCCGATTTCACCGCCGCCGAGAGCGGCAGATACACGGCCTGCGAACGGATCGATTGCAAGAACTGTTGCAGTAGAACTCGTCGTTCCGGCTCGGTATGCAACAGCCAATGGACCCAGGCCCAGCTTTCGGCGTAATCTTCTTGGCGCATTTCGCCGACCGCGGTGAGCGACTCAAGCCGGGCCATATTCGGGCGCCACCCTTGCGTCATGAGCATGGTGAGCAATTGTTGGGCGTGCGGCAGATTCAGGCCGCCGGTGCCGCGCGGCACTTCGAAATACTCGGCAATTCCTTCATCGAGCCACAATGGAATGTTGCGCATCACCGAATGCAGGTAGCCGTGCGAAGTTTCGTGTCGCAGGTCCTCCGCCACGCGATCGCCCCAGAAGGCAAACACGCTCAGCTTCGTATCGCTTTCAACGAAGAAGGCCCGGCGCAGCGGAAAGTTCGGATGGCTGCGCCGCATGAACTCGTCGAACTTTTGTTCCGTCTCAAAGAGGTAGACGTGAATCGGCTCGTTCGAAGCCGGCAGCGCCAATGTTTGCAGGAGATCGGTCCGCAACAAGCGGAGTTCCTCCAGTAGTCGGTGCTGCGAGGGGAGTTCGAGCGTGCTATGAACGACGAGCTGATCGTACTCCGCTTGCGGCTGATCGGTGAGCGGAAGCTTGCGTTCGTCGAACGCGCGACAGCCGCCGATTGCGGCGGCGACGGCGATCAACCAAGTGCGACGAGTGAATGCCGGGGACCGACACGTAACTCCTTGCGCCGAAGGTCGGCTTGGCGGCGGCACCGGAAGTTCGCGCCGACGCGTCACGCTTGCCGCTCCGGAAAGCCGACAAAGTCGTGTGCGATGTGTCGGCCCGTGAGTTCGAGATCTGCCCCGTCAAGTCGCCGGTCGCGTTGCGGTAGTTGTCCGATGGTTTCCCGATAGACGCGCTCGATCAGGTCGGCGAATCGTGGCGCCCAGCGCGCGACGCCAAAGCGACTTTCCACCGCTTGCCGACCGGCTGCGCCCATCTTGCTTCGCAATTCAGGATTCCGACTGAGTGTTTCGATTGCATCGGCCCACTCTTCGGGCGTGCGTGCGAGAAAGCCCGTTACGCCGTGCCGTACCATTTCACGGTTCATGCCGACGGGGTTGGCGACGACCGGGAGGCCGGCCGCCATGTATTGCAACACTTTTAAGCCGCACTTCCCGCGGCTCCATTCGTCGTCGGGCAAGAAGCTGATGCCGATATCCGCTTCAGCCAGTTCGTTCGCCTCGCCGGCTTGCGACCATTGGCGCGGCACGACCTGAATGCCGTGTAGACGCGGAAACTGATTGCATATCACGCGCAACTCGAGCCCGGGAGTTCGCGCCGTCGCCGCTTCCAACAGCGGGTCGGCCACGTACAGCCCCGGCAGCGTGCTATGTTGTCCGATCCAAACGAGGCGCACGCCCGAAACGCGGCGTTGGTGATGTGCGGTCGGATACGATTCGGCGTCGACGCAAGTCGGAATGAGATGCACCTTCTCCGCGCCGACATACGACGCGGCCTGCTCTTTCAGGAAGCCGTTCCCCGCAACGACGCCGTCGGCCGCGTAGATCGTCGCCCAAAAGTTGGCGAGTCGAGTCCAACTGGCGGACGACTTACGGCTATAGCTGTCGCGACAAAATTGCGCGTCGTCGAAGTCGTAGAGCAATACGCGCGAGAAGCGGCGCAAGCGATGCAGTTGCCATAAGGGCAAGAGTTTGCGTTGCAAGATCACGACGTCGGCATCGAGCGCCGCGCGCAACTGCGGGTTGCGCTCAAACGTATTCGGGGCGAGCGGTTGCGATTCCAGCGTCCAGCCGCGATCGGCCAACGCCCACGCAAAGGCTTCGATCCGATATCGATAGCAAACGTGGTTCGGACCTTCGGAAAATGCCAAGACCTTCACTGCGGTCCTCCTTGACCGAGAGCGGGGGCCGTGCGAGCGAGCAACTGTCGGGGCGAGCGGCGGACTATAGCAGCCGAGCCGATTTCACGGAAGGGAAGCAGGGACTGCCGGCGAACCTCTGCCGGCACGTTATATTGCATGCCATGAAGGACCCCTCCGCCGCCGCCGAAAACAATTTGCCGACCTCGTCACTGAGCCCAAGACTCAGTGAGCAGTTGCTGCTCGACTCCTGGTCTGCGGCGGTCGGCGATCTCGTGCCGGCACGCGTACTTTGCACGTCGCCCGGGCGCGCACAGTTGGCCGATTTTGCCGCCCGGCGGTATCCGCCGGCCGAGGTAGTCGCGTCGTTCCTCGATTTGCACATGCTGCAACTCGCCGCAGCCGGCGGGGCTGCGGTAGTCCCGGCAAACCTCGCGTTTCGCTGCGAGTCCGACTTTACGCTTACGAATGTCGACGTCGCGGCCTTGCCGCTCTCGTCGCAAGGCGACGGGGAGCTTACACGCGATCAATTGCAGCAAGCGTACCTCGCCTTGCGCGACGGGGGCTTGCTGTTGGCCGCCACGGATAATCCCGGCGACAGTTGGCTGGCGGAAGTGTTGCAGAATTTCGGCGGCAAGCTGCGGCGCCTCGCGCATGAACGCGGCGTGGTCTACGTCGTACGTCGCACCGGGCCGCCGCCGCGCGTGCGCGATTACCGCGCGGAGTTTGCGTTTCGCGATCGGGATCGATTGTTCACGGTCGAAAGCCGTCCGGGAGTTTTCTCGCATCGGCGTATCGATCCCGGTGCTCGGCGGTTGATCGATGCCATGGAAGTTGCCGACGGTGATCGGGTGCTCGATATCGGCTGCGGTTGGGGGGGCGTCGGGTTGGCGGCAACCGCCCGCGGCGCGAATGTTCGCGTCGAAGCACTTGATTCCAACGTCCGTGCCGTGGAATGTTCACAGGCCAACGCCGAGCGCAACGGTGCGGCCGACCGCTACGCGGTGCGTTTGGAGGCCGGCGGCCGATCGAGCTCGACGGGCTCGTTCGACGTCGCGCTCGGCAATCCGCCGTACTATGCTAATTTCCGCATTGCCGAACTCTTCACGGCTTCCGCTCACGCGGCCCTGCGACTGGGCGGGAGGCTCTGGATGGTTACCAAGTTTGCCGAGTGGTATCTGGACAAACTACCCGGTCGGTTCGACGATGTCGAAGCCCGCGAAGTGAAGGGTTATGTAATCGTCTCGGCGCGAAAGCGCCGGTCGTAGGAGTTGTGCCGAGTCGTTCACGGTAGGAATCCGAATCGGCGAGCTCGGGTCGGCTGTTCCCGACAGACGGCCGCAGCATCGTGAATTACGCTTCAAGAAGCGTGCTTTGCGTTCTTTCTCCGCCTTGAGCCCCGGAAGCGATCGGTTCATGACTCCCGTCGAAATGTTGCTGGAATCGCCTCTTTCCGAAACGACTATCCAAACTGCGGAAGCGACGCCCGCCGCGTGCTCCTTTTGCGGCGACGCGATGCGTCCCTGGTTGCGTTTGGCGGGAGATTGGCGTCGCCCGCAGACGCCGGAGGCGATTCAATTACATTGGTGCGAGACGTGCGCCTACGGCTCTCTTGAGCCGCGGCCGAGCCTTGCGGAACTTGCCGACCATTATGCGGTCGACGACTATTACACCCACCACGCACCGCGCACGGGAGCCTCGCGGCGCTCGTTCGTCGATCGGCTTCTGGTGCGGCTCGCCTGGCAGTTTGATCACGGCAATCTCGCGGAGCTTGCCCCCGCCGACCTTGCACGCTTCGGCATTCTTCCTTCGGCGACCCTTTGCGACGTCGGCTGCGGCAACGGCGGTCTGCTCCATCGCATGGCGTCGGCCGGTTACAACGTCGTCGGGCTCGATCCCGACGCCGACGCCTGCCGCGCGGCGCGCAGCGGCGGTCTGAACGTGCTGCAAGGCTCCGCCGAGCGCTTGCCCGAAGATTGGGGCGATGCTCAATTCGACGCGATCACCATGATGCACGTTCTGGAGCATGTGCTCGATCCGCATGCCGCGGCCGCGAACGTGGCGAAACTGCTTCACAGCGGCGGCCGCTTCTTTGTCGAAACGCCGAACAACGCTTGCCGCGGTTTCTGCGAGGCGGGCAGCGCCTGGCGCTGGCTCGACGCTCCCCGACACTTGAACTTCTTCACTCCGCAAAGCTTGCAAGAGGTCTGTCGTCGCGCCGGCTTGGAGATCGAAGCCGTGGAGTATTCCGGATACACTCGGCAATTTCAGCCGGATTGGATTGCCGACGAACAGGAGATCGATCGCCGTCTGCGTGCGATCGGCGACAAGTCGGCGACGGCGCTTCGCACCCGAAATTCTTCGGCCCGCGCCTGGCGGTTGTTTGCGAAGACGTGGCGTGCTCCGGCGGAGGCCAAGTACGATTCGGTTCGCGTGATCGCACGCAAGCCGTAGTCGTGACGCTCTTCTAGCGACGCACGATCCAAATGTTGCGATACTCAACCGGGTTGCCGTGGTCTTGCAGCAAAATCGGCAACGGCTGAGCCCCTTCCGGTTGGCCGCCGCCGGTCTTATTGGGGATGG
>CAZWDN010000010.1:0-32508 GCA_964633125.1 uncultured Pirellula sp.
CCGGCGTGGAAAGCATGTACCTGCCGGTGGCGCACGCCGAAGGAAAGTTCGTCCCCCGCGATGCCGCGGTGCTCGCGAAGCTCGAATCCGGCGGGCAGGCCTGCTTGAAATATCGACCGCTGGACGAGAACGCCCCCTCACCCCCGGCCCCTCTCCCGCAAGGGGCGAGGGGAGCCGGATTGCCCGTCGGCGCGAACCATACCGTTCCGTATCCCGACAACCCCAACGGCGCCACGAACGACATTGCCGCCGTCTGCGATCCGACGGGGCGCGTTTGCGGCCTGATGCCGCATCCGGAACGCCATCTCGACGCCGTACAGCATCCCCAGTGGACGCGGATGAAGAAGCTCCCGCCGGCCGGCGACGGCTTCGTCGTGTTTCAGAACGCCGTACGCTACTTCCTGTAACTACGTCGCACGCGCATTCTTTTTAGCCGGCCGTCGCGGACGGCGCGCCGCCCCGGTCGCCGACAGGGGGCTAATTCTCCCTTACCAGCGAGTTTGTTCCGTGAAAACGTTCTGCTCCGCCGCGACGATTCTCGTCATGATCGCCGCCGTCGGTTTTGTTTCTGCTCCGGCTCCGGCCTGCACCGGTATTACGATTACTCCGCGCGACGGTTCGGTCATCTTTGCCCGTACGCTCGAGTTTGCGTCGGATCTGCAATCGACCATTCTCATCGTGCCGCGCGGACGGGAGTACGTCGGCACCGCGCCGGGCGATAGGCCGGGACTGCGTTGGACGAGTAAGTACGGAGTCGTCGGAGCCAACGCGTTCGGCATGCCGGTGACGCTCGACGGACTTAATGAGAAGGGCCTGCATGTCGGGCTGTTTTACTTTCCGGGGTTCGCTCAATACCAAAACGTGCCGGACGAAAGCTTGAACAAAGCGCTGGCGCCGTGGGAACTCGGTGTTTACTTGCTCGGCACCTGCGCCGATTCGGCGGCAGCCGCGACCGCGGCCCGCAGCGTGCTCGTCGGCGCCGCCGTGCAGAAGGATATGGGCTTCGTCCCGCCGGCGCATTTCATCGTCACCGACGCCGCCGGGAAGAGCATCGTCTTGGAGTACGTCGACGGCGGGCTCCGGATTCACGACAACCCGCTCGGAGTGTTCACCAATTCGCCCACCTTCGATTGGCACATGACCAACCTGAGCAACTACGTCTCCATGACCGGCAAGAACATCGAAAAGGTCGACCTCGCCGGCAAGGTGATTCACGGTCTCGGGCAGGGAAGCGGCATGCTCGGGCTTCCCGGCGACTTCACGCCGCCGTCGCGATTCGTCCGCGCCGTGGCGTTCACGCAAAGCGCCTTGCCGGTTGAAAAGGCGCGAGACGGCGTGTTGCAAGCCTTTCATATCTTGAATCAATTCGACATTCCCAAGGGCTCGGCCCGCGGCATCGAGCAAGGCCGCGAAGTGGCCGACTACACGCAATGGACCGGCGTCGCCGATCTTAAGAACCTGCGATATTACTTTCGCACGTACGACAACAGCCGCATTCGCATGGTCGATCTTAAGGTCGTCGATTTCGACGCGCCTGCGATTCAGACGATCTCGATGCAGGGGGAAGAGCAAATCGAGGACGTTTCCGGGACGGGGCGATAGAGTTCTTCGCCCGATCTTGCGGCATGCATTACCAGTTCATCAAAGTGATTGAGAGCTGCAGTACCGTCGCAAGTGAAACCCAAATGAGATAAGGAATCTGTGCGACGGCGACCCAGCGATAATGGCGCCAAACGGCGACGATGCTCACGATGATTGTCGCCCAGACGATCAGTATGTCGACCGCGGCCAGCGGCAGATTACGCAGGCCGAACTGAATCGGCGTGAACAGCAGATTCGCAACAAGGTTGACGGCGAACGGCGCGGCCGAGCTCTTCGGCAAACTGCCGCGTACGGCCTGCACGAACACAAAGCCGAAACTGACGGCGATGATCGGATAGAGAATCTGCCAGATCAGCCCGATGGTGGCGGGCGCAGGCGTCCAGCTTGGTTTGGCGAGGCTTTCGTACCAGGGCATCCAGTCCATCGCCGTGCTCCGTTAACGGGCGGTGCCGACCGCGCGCAACATGGCCGCGGCCGAATCGCGACCAAATTGCTTCTGCAAACGCCGCACCAACGGATAGCCGAGTTTGGTCAGTAGGTGCCGAGGCTGCGAAAATGCGAGAATGTCGTACCACACCGAATCGTCGGCGGCGTGTTCGACGAGAAATCGCTCTTCGCCGCGCTCGACGTGGCCGGGGAGCGTACCGTAGGCAAAACCGAACCGGCGCGGTTCATCGATCGCGTAGACGATGCGGGCCGCATTGATCGACCACGCGCCCAGCGTTCGCGCCACGACCGCTACGATCTCGTCCTTGCGAATCGGCGTATCCTCGGGGAAGGCTCGCAACCAGCCGAGATCAAACTGCCGCCACCGCCGCAAACCGGCTTGGGCTCGGCGAAATATTTCGTCGCCTGAGCCTAACTGCACGCGCGTGTGATCGACGACGTAGCCGGCCGGAGGCGTCGTCGCCGTGGCGCCGCATTCCGCATAGGTGAAATCAAGCCGAGATTGGGCCTGCAAGAAAACGCGGACGGCGGCATCCGTCGGCCGGCGGATTGAAAACACGGCATCCTCAAGTAAGCGAATTCGGTCCGTAGGCATTCTAGGCGCCGGCCGGAAACGTACAATGCACTACGGTTCCGCGCCCCGACTATTCACGTTTTACGCTACGCATGACGGACCGAACACCGCTGGTTTTGCTGACGGGAGCCACGGGCTACGTCGGCGGATTGCTGCTTTCGCAATTGGAAAGGCAAGCGACGAACGTGCGCTGTTTGGCTCGCGATCCCGCGAGGATTCGCCCAGGCCGCGCGACGACGCAGGTCGTGCGAGGCGACGTTCTCGATGCATCGTCGCTCGCCGCGGCGATGCGGGGCGTCGACACCGCTTATTACCTCGTGCATTTGATGTCGGGGTCGAAAGACTTCGAGCGCGAGGATCGGCAAGCGGCCGCCAATTTCGCCGACGCCGCCAAACAGGCCGGCGTGCGGCGCATCATCTATCTCGGCGGCTTGGGAGACGATGCCGATCCGCAGCTTTCGCCGCACCTGCGCAGCCGACATGAAGTCGGCGAGGTTCTAAGGCGGTCGGGCGTCGAGACCGTCGAATTTCGAGCGGGAATGATCGTGGGCGCCGGAAGTCTTTCGTATCAACTCCTCAAATCGCTTACCGATCGGCTACCGGTGATGCTCTGCCCCAAATGGCTGCGGACGCCGACGCAACCGATCGCGGTCGACGACGTGCTGGCCTACCTGTTGGCCGCCGGCCGGTTGCCCGCCGGAGAGAGCCGGATCTTTGAAATCGGCGGCACCGACGTCGTGTCGTACGGAGATCTCATTCGCCTCTATTCGCGGCTCAAGGGGCTGCACCGCCTACTGATCTTCGTGCCGGTGCTCACCCCGTACCTCTCGGGCCTATGGTTGGCGCTCGTCACTCCGGCGAGCTTCGAAGTCGGCCGTCATTTGATCGAGGGACTGAAGAATCCGACGGTGGTACGCGATCCTGCGGCGCTCGAAGTTTTCGACGTGCGACCCATGAGCGTGCAAGAAGCAATTCAGCGGGCCGTGGCTCACGACGGCGAATCGCAGGCTTGATCTCCGTTTGTCGTCCATAGAAAGCAGCACGGCTTGTGAACGAATCCGAATCCAGCGCCGATCACCTTCTTAAGCCGGCGCTGCCGCGCAGCGTCAAGGTCGTGGGGGCGGCGAGTCTGCTCAACGACGCCGCCAGCGAGATGATCTTTCCGCTGCTGCCGCACTTCTTGCTAACCGCATTGCAGGGGAATCGTTTCCATCTCGGCGTGATCGAAGGAATCGCCGATGCCGTCGCCGGCCTTGTGAAGCTCTGGTCGGGTGATCGATCGGACCAAGCCGGGCACCGCAAGGGTTTTATTGTCTTCGGCTATAGCGTGCCATCCTTGGCGCGTCCGCTGATCGGTCTGGTCATCGCCCCTTGGCAGCTCTTCACGATTCGCGTCGTCGATCGCATTGGTAAAGGAGTGCGGAGCTCGCCGCGCGACGCCTTGATCGCCGACGCAACCGATCCCGCGATGCATGGGCGGGCATTTGGGTTTCACCGGGCCATGGATAATTTGGGCGCGGCGATCGGCCCGCTGTTGGCGTCGGCGTTTCTTTGGTTTCGACCGGGCGAACTGCGAACGCTCTTTCTGCTGGCAATCGTGCCGGGGCTGATCGTCGTCATGTTGACGGTCTTCGGACTGCGCGAGCAGGCCGCCGCTCCGACGCCGAAACAAAGATTTCGTCTAACGTGGAAGCCCTTCGATCGCAATTTCAAACTCTATCTGGCGGCGCTCGTCGTATTTACGCTGGGCAACTCCAGCGACGCGTTCTTGTTGGTCCGGGCGGGCGAGTTGGGCGTCGCGCCAATCACGTTGCCGCTCTTGTGGTGCGTTTGTCACATCGCGAAGAGCGCCGGCAATCTGATGTTGGGGCGCGTCGTCGACCTGCTGGGGGCGCGACCGGCGTTGCTGGCGGGGTGGCTCGTGTTCGCGGGCGTCTACGCGGCCTTTGCCTGGGCGACCAACGTCCTGGAAATCTGGCTCGCGTTCATCGGTTACGGCCTCGCTTGCGGATTGATCGAACCGGCGGAGAAGGCCTTGGTCGTGCAGATCGTCGGAACCGAAAGGAAGGGGCTTGCGTTCGGGTGGTACAATTTCGCCATCGGCATCGCCGTGCTGCCGTCGAGCTTAATTTGCGGCGCACTCTATCAGCATTACGGACCGCTGGCGGCTTTTGGTTTTGGCGCGGTAGCGGCATTGGCCGCCATGAGCATGTTGGCGGGGGTCGTCGTACGCCCTCGCTCATTGCGGGCGTAAACGCTTCACGCGTTCGTTTGAATTCGTGGAACCTTCCGGTACCCGACGGGAGTGTTCATGGGGCAAGGTTCCGTGATTTCGCCTCACACCGGAGAATTCGTCACGAATTCTCGGGCTCCGAGCACGACCCTGATAATCACGCGTCATTTAGGCTACAATGAACGCTCAATCACGACGCTGCGGCCTGCGCGGACTACGCAGCCGGGATTCGTTGTGAGCTCATGCGATCGCCGGCCGCCGTTTTCTAGATTGGGCAACTTATGAAAAAGCTCGTGAAGGTGGAAACGCTCAAAGACGGCGATCGCTTCGAGTTTGTGACGTCGCGCTCCGAATGGGCCGACAATTGCTACTTGCCGCATCCCAAAGGGGTGATCGTCGTCGCGAAGAGTGCGTTTCGCGATACTTACGATCAATGCCGCTTCGGTTGGCGGATGGAGAAGTTTCCCAACAGCCGGCCGCAAGATTGGTGGGGCAAGGCGCAGACGGAAGTGCGATTGCTCGGGCCGGCTCCGGCCGCCGCGCCGACGGTAGAAGCCGTTAAAAAGCCTGCGGCGAAGAAAAAGAAGGTCGCGAAGTAGCGAGCGCAAGCCCCGGGCCGAGAATCTTGGCGGCCCGACCGAAAATGCGGCGCTTGGCCTCGCTCAGCGGCCGTCGGCTCGCACGATGCGCAAGCGACGAACGTATTCGCTTCTCCGGCCGTCCTGCTCGGCGGCGATGCCGGGTTGTTTTCCTGCGAGCAGTTCGACCGCTTTAAGTACGTGCTCGTAGCGCAGGCGGTCGTCGCAGTGCAGTTCGACTTGCGGTTCTTCCAGTCCGGCGGCGCGGACTTGCGCGAGGCGCGCAGCCGTTTCGGCTCGCAACAACGGCAGCGTGTCCGCGCCTCGTCCCGAGGTTCCGGCGTCTAAACTCCAGGCGCGGAGGTCGCCGGCTTCATCGGCGGTGAGCCGCACTTGCCACACGTCGCTCGCGCCGGCTCCGTGCTCGGGCCGCGGTCCGGCGGGGAGCCGCATTTGAAAATCTCCTTCGACCGACGCGACCTGAAACGTCATGAGAAAAAATGCCATCAGTTGAAACACGACGTCGATCATCGGCGTCATGTTGACGTCGATCTTCCCCGGCAGCGAGGTGGAGTTCGAAGACATGCGGCGATCTCCCGCGGAGCGCTCGGCTCCGGAAATGCGAATCGGCTTGCGGCGCGGGAAACGTTTCCCCGCACCACAAGCCGATTCGTTTTGATCGTCGAAAACTATTCGCGCCGCGTCGTCTTGCCGCCGGTTACCTTGGCGCGAACTTCACCTTCTTGGCGAGTTGTTGGAGTTGGCCTTTGTCGTCGAGCTTCGCGCTCACGGCGTCGACCGTCTTGATGACGAACTCATAACGCAGGTTGTCGTCGGCGTCGATTTGCACCTCGGGCTCTTCCTGACCGGCGCCGCGGGCGGCTTCCACCTTGTCGGCGATCTTTGCGCGAAGCTCCGAGAAAATGATGGCGTCGATGCCCGGCGCCCAGGCCCGGGGCGGGGCGGCGTCGACTTGCATGACCGCCAAGTCGCCGCTCGGTCGGGCCCGCATCACGATGTTGATCATTTCCGTTTGCGTATTGGCGGCGCCGGCGCTGCGTTCGCTCTTGGGGAGCTTCAAGTTGAAGTCCCCTTCCACGGAAGCGACCTTGAACGTCATCAAGAAGAACGCCATGAGCTGAAACACGACGTCGATCATCGGCGTCATGTTGATGTCGATCTTTTCGGGAGCTTTGACGTCTTTGCGCTTGGGCATGGCCGGCGTTTCGCGAGAAGTGAGGACTTAGAGTACGAAGCAAACGAAAAGGAAAGCGGAGGGCTCGCTACGGCTAAGTGGGTTTGACCGATGCCGCTCTAAATGCGAACGTTTCGAAGCCGAGTTCCTGACAGGCCTCGAGTAATTCGCGCACGAATTTCGTCGCCACGTTTCTGTCGGCGCGGATGATCACCGTGGCGTTCTGCGGATTCTTGCCGGACTTTTTAATCAGATCGCGTTTGACGACCAGTCGCTTTTTCACAAACGCCAGCGGCTCAAACTCTTCCGCCGAATAAAGGATCAAGCCTTTGTCGTTCATCTGTACGACGACCGGATCTTCCGGGGGCGCTTCCGGCGGAATCGCCAATTGGCTGCCGGGAAGCTTGATGTCCTGGTTTGCTTCGGCGTCGGCAAAATTGATCAAAATCATGAAGAACGCGATGAGCTGAAACGTCATGTCGATCATGCTCGTCATGTCGCCTTCGGCCGAAACGTCGATCTTGCTTTCAATCTTGGGCATCGAACCAATCCTCAATTTGCCGGACTTAATGTGCCGGGGCGACCAACGCGGGCGAAAATCCGTCGAAAGCCGGCCGCCGGGGTTCGGCGACCGGCGTTGCTAAACGCGCTTACTTCTTCGTTTGGAAGCGGGCCATCAAGCCTTCGGACACGGCGCCGCAATCGTAGAGCAACCGAGCCAGACGATTCTTCAAAATGCCGAAGAACGTGATAGCCGGAATAGCGAGCCAGAGACCGACGATCGTGGTGATGAGAGCGGTCGAGATACCGCCGGCGAGCGCCGCCGGTTCCGGCGTAGTGCCCGACTGTTCGATGACGCGGAAGGACGCGATCATACCGTCGACCGTGCCGAGCAACCCGACCATCGGCGCGAGGGAACCGATCAACGCGACGTAGCTCAAGCGATGTTCGAGCTTCATCGATTCGTCGCTGCCGGCTTCGTTCATCGCTTCTTCGGCGGCGTCGTAGCCCGATTGCAGCTTCGACATGCCGGCGGCGAGCACCGCCCCCAAGAACGACTCGTCGCTCTTGGCCATTTCGTACGCCCCTTGGTAGTTCTTCTCATTGAGCGCGGCTTCGAAGTTTTGCGCCAGCGCATCCGGCAGAATCGCCTGCTTGCGCAGGGCCAAACCGTTGAGAATGACGAGTGCCGTGAGCGTGAACGACAGCGCCAAGAAGATCACCGTGTAAAGAACGCCGAGCGAGCGGTAGTAGTAGTGCAGCACGCTCTCGTTCTTCAGTTCTTGAATCTTTAGTTCCTTGTCCGACAACGGCTTGTCGCCGCCGGCGGCGGGCGCCGCGGCCGGAGCATCGGCGGCGGGAGGAGTCGCGGGGGCGGGCTCTTGAGCGCCGGCCGGCACCGACCACAAACATGCCAGGGCGAGCGCGATCGGCAGAACACTACGAACTAGGCGAACGAACATGACGGCGGCCTCCACGAAGACGCGAGAGAGCGAATGGTTTCAGTAGTAAAGGAGCGGCGAACGCGGGGCGTCCGACGACGGTCTGAGATCAGGCAAACACGGGGAGCACTCGGCAAAACCGGCGGAATTTCACAGTGTAATTCGCGCCGGAGAGACTGTAAAGCAAGGCAAATTCGGCATTCAGGGGCGATGTGTCGGATCGGACAGTGTTAGATGGGACGCTTCTTCGTAATCCAGGGGCTGCCCGGGTACAGGCGGTTCAAGCGGTTCAGACATTCCTGACCCCGTTCGTTCTTCCCCAGGTCGATCCACAGGTTCGACAGGTTCCACAGGGCTTCGGCGTGGGCCGCCGGCACGGTGGCGTACAAGACGTCGACATGCAAGAACGCGAGCAGGGCCGCCTTCTTGCCGTCGGGCTTGGCGTTGTAGCAGTTGCCGAGCGTCACGTAGGCCTGAGCCTGTAGTTCCGATTCTTCCGGATTCAGGTTGGCGATGACGTTTCCTTCCAACTCCTTGATCGCTTCGTCGTATTGCTTGTTCGAGGCTTGGCATTGGGTGCGGCCCAGCACGGCGGCGAAGCGTTGGCTCTCGGCCATCGTGCCCTTTTGCGTCATCGGATTGAACGGGATTTGCAGCACCGCTTCGTAGGCCGCTTGGGCTTCCGGGAACTTGCTTTGGGCCATCAGCGCCTTGCCGCGAGCCACGCCGGCCCGCATTTTCAGGTCGTCGAACGGCGAGGCTTCCAGTTCGGCGTAGTACTTGAGTGCGTCGTCCACTTTGTTCAGGGCGACGAGCAAATCGCCCATCGTCTCGACCGCTTGGAAATAGTGGTAGCTGTCTTTGTTGTTGGTGACGAAGTTGTAGATCGCGGTTCCGGCGGCGTCGATCTTGCCGGCGCCGCGGAGAGCCAAGCGGGCTTGCGATAGTGCGGCGTAGAACTCGTAATCTTGCTTCACTTCCTTGCGCGTGAGCGTCGCCGCATTGATCTTGGTCAATTGCGTCAGGGCGCTTTGGTCGCCGCCCGATTTCATGGCGCTGCGCACCAGATTCATTTCCGAAGGTTCCCCTTCGAACTGAATCGATTCAATCTCGTTGACCGGCACGCGCTGGATGGTCCCTTGCACGTCGATATTCACTTCGGTCGCGCTGACGCCCTTGATGGTGCCCGAGACTCGCGCGTTGCCGAGCTTGCGGATGGCGTCGATGGCCGAGGCGTCGGCGGCGACGCCCAGTCCGAGCGCGAGGGCGGCGATCCAAACGAACTTCTTCATGACGAAACTCCTACGCTATGGAAATGTGCGGTGTTGATTGGTCGATGTCGGCGATTGTCGGAAGCGAACGAAACGGAGCGAACGGGAACTCATTCGGGCGCGTTATTGCAGCGCTTTCTTGGCCTTGGCGGAGAGCTCGTCGTACTTGGCTTTCCAGGCGGCGCCTCCCATGTCGGGCGTGATGCCCGAGGTGACGTCGATCGTATACAGCACCGCCTTGAGCATTTTGCTCCGCTCGTCGGCGGCGTTGAGGGCCATGGCATGTTGATAGAAATCGAGCGCCGTGTTGTAACGGCCGATATGGAAGTAGTTCATGAACGCCTGGTGTTGGGCCATGTCGTCGGCGTATTTGGCCGCGGCCGCCTGGTCGGCCGACGCCGGTTTCTCCGGCACGGCGAATTGCGGCACGCGACGCATCGTGTCGGCGATGCGTTTCCAGCCCCAGATGATGTTGTCGCCCATTTCGTCGGGAGCGGTTCCGCCGATCGCCCTATCGAACGCGGTCAGGTCGTTGGTCTTCAAGGCGCTGGCGGCCAGCGTTTCCGCCGCCTCGACTTGGCCTTCCATCAAATTGCGGCGTCCGCGGAGCACGTCTTGCAAAGCCGCGATCGCTTCGGGCCACTTTTCAGCGCGACGTAAGGCGCGGGCCTTGCGCAGTTTCACGATTAGTTGAGCGTCCGAGTTAGGCTGAGTCAGCGGCGCGAGTTGGTCGTCGATCTTCGACGAGTTGGCCAGCAGTTCGTCGGCCATGGCCTTATCGGCCGGCGCGACTTGCGGCTGCGTGAGCAGATCGCTGGCGAGCTTAAACATGTTGTCCGACGCCCAGTTCACGTTCTGGAACGCCATCGTTTGCCGCTCCGGAGGAAGCTGCGAGTACTTGTCGGGAGCGACCAGGTACGAATCGCGAACTTGCTCCAAGAAGAACTTGAAGCCGCTCGCCGCTTGCTTGATCCCTTCGATATTGCCGGCCTGACGATTGTTGTCGATTTGCTTTTCGAGGCGAAGCGCCAGGTTCAGGTAGGTGCCGGCGATCTGATCTTGCGTATCGCCGCCCGCCTTCGCCATTAAAGCGTTGAGTTCGGGAATCAGCTTTTGGGCTTCGGCGACCTTGCCGTTCAGAATGTAGGCTTGCAGCGCGAGCTTAAAGGTTTCAAACGGAATCGGATCGACCGTGGCGGCCGGATTCGCGGCGGCGCCGCGAACGAGCGCGAGCAGGCCGAGCTTCGGGTCTTCCAGCAGCGCTAGGGCCTTATCGTTCTGTCCGAGGGCGATGCGCGAATCGACCAAAAAGCGAATAGCGTCGGCATCCGCGAGCGTGAGCTTCGCGGTCGAGTCGAGCTTCGGACGTCGCCGCTCGACCCCCTTTTCCAATACTTCGTTGGCCGTCTTTACGAGCTCTTGCAGTTTTTCGGCGGCCGGCTTGCTCGGGTCGCCGTCGTCGAGCGAAAGCTGCTCGTTGTAGAGGGCCCACAGCGTGGAGCCGGCTCGCATTTCCGCTTCGGCCCGCATCTCCGAGGTTTCTTGAATCTTGCCGAGCGTCATCAGGATGTCGGCGACGTTCTTTTCGTTGATCGCGATGGCCAGCAAGATGTTCCAGGCGTCGTCGGCTTCCGGCTCGCCCGCCCAACGCTTCGTGATTTCCGAAGCGATGGCGTACATCTTGTTGCGGTCGTATTCCGGGTTGAGCGGTTTGGCGACGTTCGGGTCGCCGCTTTGCAGCGCCGCCTGATTGTTCTGGTACTCGGTGACGTAGCAGGCCAGCGCGATCTTCGCGGCCGAACGAGCGCCGCCGCTGTTGGGATAGAACTTCAAGAGAAACTCGCCGACCACGGCCGCATCGTACGTCTGCTGCATCGTGAACTTCATGTAGCAGATGTAGTAGCGGACGATGTTCTTGTCTTCGAGACTCGTCGCCTCATCGGCCAGCGAGAGGGCTTTATAGAACAGGCCGAGCGCGGTGTTGCGATGCTCGTCGGCTTCCTTGAGCTTCGCGGCCTGGGCGGCGGGGTCGGTTGCTTTAGCCGCTTCGGCCATGGCGGCGGAATACTTGCCCATTTCGTCGGTGCCGCGATTTTGGGCTTCCAGGAAGGTGCGCGGTTCGCGCGTCTTGTCGACTTGCGTTCCCATGCGCTGGAGCAGGGCGCGCGACAGATCTTGATATTCGCCCGTGACGCCCGCGACCGCTTCGGCGTACTCGGCGGCGCTGTCGAGAGCGGCTTGCTTCTTCTTCAGCTCTTCCCCCTTGGCATCGGCCGGGAACGAGGCGGCGAAGAGTTCGTTGGCCAAGGCGCCGTAATATTTCACGGCGAGCCATTCCGGACGATTGAGTTCGTCGTTGGACGAGCCGCGAATGAACTCATCCGCTTGGAGCGTGGCGAGTTCGTAGAGTTTCTCGGTATCGGAAGTCCAGCATTGCAGCGAGAGGTACATCGCGCTGGCCTTGTACGGACGCAGCGTCTTGAGTTCGTCGGGCTGGCCGAGTAGATCGTTGTAGAGCCCCAACGCGCGCTTGGTGTCTTTCAGTTCTTGGTAGCACTGGCCTTCCTTCAACCGCGCGGCCAGACCGGCGATGAGGGTGCGGTAGTCTTTGTAGATGGCGCCGTACTTCTCGGCGGCCGTCGTGAGAGCCGCCTTGAATTCCGGCGACTTCTCATCGAACGTCTTCGCCTTCTCATAGAGCCCGTAGGCGTGGAACATGTGGGCCTGGATCAAATCTCCCTTGGCCCGCTCGCGCTGGGCGACGCGAGGATCGGTCGGCGTCATGAATTTGGGGAAAGTGCCGAGCAGCTTGGCGAACTTGTCTTCCGCTTGCTGGAAGACCTGTTCCGACTCCGTATAAAACTTGCGAGCCTCTCCAAGAAGCTGCTGCTTCTGTTTTTCGAATTCCGGCCGCAGGGCCTGCTCGACCTTCGAACGGCCCCGTTCGACGAGCACGGCCCCGAGCTGTGTTTCGGCGCCGGGGGCTTGCGGGTGCTCCGGGTTCTTCGTGACGAAGTCTTTGAACTTATCGCGGGCGATATCGAGCATCTTGTCGCGAAGGATCGGATCGCGCTCGCTGCGCGACGCTTCGAGCGACGTGCGGGCTTCTTCAAACGGGATCATCTGCCGCTGCTCGTCGGTCAAGAGCGGGCTGTTACGCATGCTGTCGAGGTAGTCGAGCGCGATGTCGTAGTAGCTGCGCTGCCGCAGACCGTTGAGGAAGTTGTCGTATTCTTCGGCCGCTTGCGCCGGAGCGGCGCCGGCAACCAGCGCGGCGGCCGACAGCGCCGCGGAACACCGCGCGGCCGCCGAGAGAAGACGACCCGCCGTGCGGGCGGCGGGCAACAGACGTGAGCCGAAACATTTCATCCGTGTCGTCCTTACAAGCGCCGAGAGCCGAGAACTGCCGCGCGAACCAAGGCGCGAAAGAACCAAGCGGGCGTGGTGAAAACTGGCGATGATGATGCAGACCGAACGGGAGAGCGTCGAGAAACAAACGATGTGTGACAAGCTTCGCAACGTGATGTCGGAACGCGCCAACATGCTTGCCGCGAAGGAAGGGAAGGCGACGAAAAATGCGATTCTCGCGACCGACCGAACCTCCACAGCTTATAAGCGGTTTTTAGCGTAATCAAGCTTCGGCCCGCGCAATTCGCGGTATTCCCGCGATCGGTTTCCGACCGCACGCGCATGCGCCGATTTTGCGGGCGCGCACCGGAGGTACTCGGACTCCGACTCGCGCCGCACGACGATCTGCTTCGGCGGCCTTAGGGGGCCTGCGCCTTGGCGACTTCGGCGGCCAGGTCGGCGGCGGCGGCCTGATAAGGATTGGCCTCCTTCGCCAGTTGCTCCGCCTGCTCGCCCGCTCGCCGGAGCCAAGCCCGCCGATCGTCGGCACGCTCGGGCCCCAAGCCCGCCGCGGCCAGAAAGTAGCCGCGGGCGGTAAAGTACCGCACGGCATACCATTCGGGCCACGCCTTCTCTTCGGGGCGGAGGTGGGTCAAATATTCCTCACCCTGAGAAAAAGCCAACTCGTACAGTTTTTCCTGTTCAGTCGTCCAGCATTCCAGCGACAGATACATCGCGGCCACGCGCAGGCGACGCAGTGCCGCCAATTCGTCGGGCTGCGTCAGCAGGTCGTTGTAGAGCCCCAACGCTCGCCGGGTATCGCCCAAGGCCTTATAGCATTGCCCTTGTTTGAGCCGGGCCATCAGGCCGGCGATGAGCGTGCGGTAATCCTTGTAGATTTGCTCATAGCGGTCGGCGGCCGCCTTGTAGTTCTCTTGGGCCTCGGACGATTCGAGCGGATAGATGCCCGCCAATTCCTCGCGGACCCCCGCATGGTACATCCGGGCCTGGATGAGTTCGCCGCGCAGCCGCTGGCCGCGCCGTTGCACGGCTTCATCCGTGTAGTTGAGCTTGGGGAACCCGAGGTAACGCGTATTGAGTTGATCGACGGCGGTCGAAAAATACCCCTCGGCGGAGAGGAACGTCTCGCGCGCTTGGGTAACGAGCATGGCTCGCGCGGCTTCGTCTTCGGCGGCCTGGGCGTCGGCGGCGAACCCCTTGGCTTGCGTCGTCAGCACGACCCCGAATTGCATTTCGACGAGCGGGGCGTCGGGATGCGTCGGGTTCTCGCGGAGAAACGTTTCCAGCAGGTATTGCGCCTTGGCGAGCACGCGGGTACGCGCGGCGGCGTCGGGCGCCGTGAGCGACGAGCGGACCAAGTCGCCGGACTGGGCGATGATCGAGACTTGTGCGTCGGGCAGTCCGGCGCCGGTGGCAGCGGTCTTACCGTCGTCGGCGGCGCGGAGCGATGCGGCGCCGAACAACCCGACGCCGCTCACACAGGCTACGAGGAGCGCCGATGTAATGCGGCCATGTCTAAAACTTGCCGACGCCGACATGCGATGCGTTCCGATGCGTGGCCAGGGGGTGGGCGAGGCGTCGCGGCGTTAGCGCGCGGAACGCTTTTCCGCGGGGCGACGCGGCGGAGCGACGTTCTGCATTTGCTTCGTCAGCTCAACCCAGGGTCGCACGCCGCGAACGGTGCCGAGCCGATCCAACCGCAAGGCCCATTGTAGCACCTCGGCCGGCGCGACGTTATCTCCCCAGGGCGAACGGCGAAGTCTGCCGGCGGCAGCCGCCGCAACCGTCGCCAATTGCAGCGCCGGCGAGGCCTTGTCGAACGTCGGGCCGAGCATTCCCCGGGTGATCGATTGCACGGCTTCCTGCGGCGTGCCGTCGGTCGGATCGCGCCAGCGGAGCACGGCGGTCGCCACTTCTTGCTCCTTGCCCGCCGACAGATGGAGCTCATAAAGCAGCGTCGCGGTTTGGCCGGCGTGCAGGTCGATTTCGACGCGCTGCGGCAACAGGCCGGCCAGCGCCGTCGGTTCGTGCCCGAGCAGCCGATAGCTCACGACGGCCTGCGGCTGGAAGGTGAGCGAAAGTACGACGTCGGAGGCGACGGTTTGATTACGGCCGGTGAGCGTCTCCATCAGGGCGGAGCGGATTCGCTCGCCCGTGTCGACGCGAAACGTCTTGCCGTCGTGCGACCGGACCAGCGCTTCCCAGGGAGTTTCCTCCGTTTCGCCGCTCAAGTCGATGAGATCGATCCGTAACGTGCGGGCCGCCGAAGTTTGCAGGAAGTGCTCGACAGTGCGGACGCCGGTCGGATCGAACTCGTTGAAGGCGTCGCTGATGACGACCACGCGGCGCACCACGTTGCGCGGCAGTTCGCGCCGGGCCGCCGTTGCGCAGGCCGTGAGGATGCCCCCCGATAGATCGCCGCTGCCGCCGGCTTGCAGCCAATCGACGGCCGCGAGGAGTTGCTCGAGTTCGGCGCGGGTGCCTTCTTCCACGATCACCGGATTCGTGCCGCCGAGCGCGACGAGCGTAAGTCGATCGGCGCCGCCGAGACGATTGACGAGCGAGCGGAGCGCACCGCGAATCATTTCCAAGCGGCCGCCGGCTTGCATGCTGGTCGTGACGTCGACCCCGACGGTGAGATACGTCGGCGGGCGCGGCGCGGCCGGCAACTCGCGGGCCTGCACGGAAAGCTGAAGCAGCCGGCCGGTGCGTTCCGGCGGCAACGGACGATCGGCGGTCGACGGCGGATTCCAAGGGGCCAGCGAGCCGGCGGCGATCAAGCGCGCGCCTTTGTCGGTCGGCCGGCCGTAGCCGTAGTCGACCGCCGCGAGGAACTCTTCCGTGCGCATTTGTTCCACGGGAGGCCATTCACCGGCCGCGAGATACGTCCTGGCCAACTCATACCCGCTGGTGTCGTGCGTGAGGGGGACGATCGACGTGGCGAACTCGCGCGGCGTGACGCTCGGGAACGCTCCGGTATCGAGCAGAAACTTGCGCCCTTCGGCGCTCAGCGGCACTTCGACGCCGCGCGGTACGCGCACCACGGCCCGTTCAATGTCCGGAAGGTCGTCGAGAATGCGGGCTCCCTGCACGGCGCCGGGAGCGGCGCCCGCATACGAAGCCGCGGCGCCCATGGCCCAGGCCGTGGCTTGGAAAACGTCGAGCTTCGGGCTACGGCGCACGACGAGCGATTCGTGTTGTGCATCCAGATATGAGCGTTGGCCGGTGAGCACGATCGGTAGTGAAATGATCGTCGCGCGGAATTCGGGGTACGGTCGGGTAGGGGTGGGGGCCGTGAAACGTAAGTCGCCCGTGGTTTCGATCTGCGCCGCGAGGTTGAGAATGGGCGACGTCGGCGCGTCGGAGCGATGAGCGACGTCGGGGGCCGGGCGTAGATGAAAGCGCGGGCCGATGACGAACCGCTGCAGGCCCGCCGCGACGAGCAACAGCGCGGCGACGGCGGCCAAGCGCCGCCACGTCATGCGGTTCGCGGCGATCTTGCGCAGCCGCGTATGCAGGCCGGGGGGAACGGGCACGTCGCGCAAGCGGATGTCGAGCGGATCGTTCTGCGGGGCGGCGAACGCCGACTCCAGACCTGCTTCCAAGTTTTCAGCGCGGTCGGTTGCCGCGGCGCGTAGTCGGTCGTGCAAACCGGCGGGGATCGGCACGTCGCAAAGTTGTGCAGCCAGCGGTCCGCGCATTTCTTCGTCCGGATCGGCGGCCGCGCCCGTCAGGGCGACGCACCGCGCAGCCAGACGCGCAGGCACCGGCACGCTGCGGAGCAGCCGGTCGAGTTCGTCGTCGCTGAAGTATGCGTCGCGGGGCATTTCGGAAAGTAGCTGGTTGCTAGTAGCTAGTGGGAAGAGGTTGGGAGATTAAACCGCGTGTTTCTGTCCGGCTTGGAGCAGTTCGCGCAGTTGGCGGCGAGCGCGGCTGACGCGGGAGAGCACCGTGCCGATCGGGATGCCCAACAGGTCGGCGGTCTCTTGGTGAGTCAATTCGCCGACGACGACCAAGAGGAGCGTCTCGCGGAGATCGTCGTGAATCTGTCCTAGGGCTGATTGAACCTCGTCGGTGTATTGGTTTTCAATCGGGTCGTCGCCGCGCACGGTCAGGAGCGCCAGTTCGTCGCCGCCGGTACGTTCGCTGGAGTCGCGTCGGCGCCAGCGATCGACGGCCCGACGCCGCAGGATCGAGAGCAGCCAAGCGCGGTCGCCCCGGTCGGGCTCATAGCGGTCGCGGCTTTTCCAAACGGATCGAAACGTCTCCTGGACGACGTCCTCGGCGTCGTGCGCATCGCCCATCAGGCGATACGCCGTGCGATAGAGGGCATCGCCGTGCTCGGTCACCAGTTGATTGAATTCCGACTGTGCGAGGGGCACGCCTTCGCTCCTGCTCGGGGATCGTCCGCCGTTTGCCGCCCACTCTACCGTTCGCGGCGGCCGGGATGGTTTATTCCGCGAACCGCCGACGCCGGGAATAACCGCGACCGGTCGACGCGAAGGAATTGCCGAACTGCAAACGAGTTACGCCGTCGAGTGACGGCGGCTCGCGCAGGTTTCGGCATTTTTCCTCGGCCGGGCCGCTATAGAATAGGCTATCCGCCGGCGACGACGCATTGCACGACTTTTCCGCGCTTTTTCCGCCGGGCTTTCCCCAGATACCGCCATGTCGACGGGCTTTGCTCCCCGTATGGAGACGACCTCCGTGCTCAAATTTCGCACCGCCGCCGGCCGGGCCGCCTATAAGCCGAGAAACTATCTGGCGCACAAGTTTCAGCGGCCGTTCTGGTTTCTGATTTTAATCTTTGCCGTCGGCCTGTGGATTGTCCGCGGCGGCGACCCGTCGCGCTGGCAAGAGTTGTTCAAGTTCGGCGGTCGCAAGGCGCCCCAAGATGCGACGGGGGAACCGGTCGATAATCGCGTGGCGGTCAACGCCGCGGCCCCCGCGCCAGGCGAAGTGCAAGCGCCGCCTGGGGAAGATAAGAAACAGCCGGTTGCGGCGAAGCGACTGTTCGGCAACGTTCGTCCCGAACTGTTCACGGTGTTGGAAGACGACGCCGTGTATCGTCGCGATGAGGAGGAGAGCTTCTTCCAATTGCTCCGCGCGCTCGATGAAGCCGACGAACGTGATATTGAAATCGCGTCGGTGGGCGAGCGCACCTTCCGCCAACTCAACGAACAGACGAAGGAGTATCGCGGCGAGATCGTCGACGTCGCCGGCACGGTGCATCGCATCATTCCCCAGAAGGCGAACCAAAACCTGCACGGCATCGAGAAGTATTACGAAGTTTGGATCCAGCCGGAGAAGAGCTTGGTGCCGCTCGTGTTCGTCTGCTTGGAGTTGCCGAAAGATTATCCGACGGGCGACGTCATGCAGAAAGTGCGCGCCAGCGGGTACTTCTACAAACGACTCGGCTATGCGAGCGAGCCCGACCCGAAGACCGGTAAACCCGTGTTCCGAAGTTCGCCGCTGGTGTTGGCGAAGACGCTCCGCTGGACTCCCAAGGGAAAGATCGCCGACGCCGTCGCCGCAGGCGAGGAAGCCGTGGCGGTCGTCCCGGGCTTGCCGCGCGGCATTCCCACGAAGTGGGTCTTACCGCTATTGGGCGTCGGCATGGTACTAATGATCGCATTGGCCGTGTGGGCATTTCGGCTGTCGCGCACTTCGGTGGCGAGCCGTGGGCCGTTTGTCGGGCGTTTACGTCGCGAAGCCGAGGCGGCGGAGGCGGCCAAGAACCTCAATAACCTGAAGATCGAGCCATGACACGCACCCCATCGCATCGTCTGTCGGCAATTGCCTGTTTGTTCGCGGTCGTCGGTTTCGCCTCGTCGGCGATCGGCCAAGAGGCTGCGAAAGATTCCGCCGACAAAGCCAAGGCGACGGCCACACCGCCGAAGATCGAACTCTCGTTGCCCGCGACGCCCAAGCCGACGGCCACGGCCGCGCCGGTCGAGGAAGCGATGCCGACGGACGCTTTGGGCGAACTGCTCTTTTCGGCGGGCGCGCGTCCATCGACGTTTGCGAAGTTCACCGACGGTGCGCCGCTCGGCGACGCGGAGCGGCGACCGCTGGTCGGCGTTTTCACGGCGCTGCGGCAATTGAAGCCGGAAGATTGGTCGACGTACGCCCGACCCCTGCCGGCGCCGACGGAGAAACTCGACGCTTCGGCGCGCGGAAAACTGTGGCACGCCTCGGGGACGTTGAAGTCCATCGCGCCGCAAGAGTTCACGGATGCGGAACTCGACGTCGTCTACGCCGCCGCCGTGGCGAATGCGCCGGGGGAGCCGCCGCGGTTGCCCGACGCCGACCCGCGCCGCAAGTTTTTCCGTTGCGAAGTCGCGGTCCCCGGCCGTACGACGCCGCTGATCGTCTATACGTTGCGAGTGCCCGACGCTTTGCGAGGTAAGGCGACGGTCGACGAGCGCATCGGCGTGCAGGGCATGTATCTCAAACAGGTCGGTTCGGGCGCCGACGGTTCGCCGATCTTCGCGGCCGATCGCTTGGAGTGGTTTAAGCGCACGCCGCTCGGCGACCTCGGCATGGACTACGCCTTGTACGACGACGTGCGGCCGTTTTCCTCCGATCTTTCGGCGGAGCGCGAGTGCTTGTTTCAGTTGCTCGTGCTGATGAAGAAAGTCGACTTCGCAAAACTTCAGGAGCTGACCAAGGGGGCCTTTTCCGTCGTGCCGCTCTTCAACGAGGGGCCGAAAATGTTGGGCGAACTCACGGCGCAAGAAGGGCAGGCGCGCCGCGCGGTGTTGGTCGTCGCCGATAAGGAGCTGCAACGCCGCTACGGCATTTCGCAGTATTACGAAGTGGCGCTGTTCACGGCCGAGTCGGTGGACAATCCGCTGCTGTTCAATCTGCTGGAATTGCCCTCCGGCTTTCCTCAGGGGCAAGACATCAATGAAGCGGTGCGGATTCCCGGCACGTACCTGACCGGCTGGACCTATAAGCGCGATCAGACGGATGCGGAGAAGCGGGAAGCGGCGAAGCGCGATGCCGCGGGCCTGCCGCCGGAAAAGCCGGGGCTGCAAAAGGCCCCGCTCTTGGTCGGCAAATCGCTCGTCTGGACTCCGCGGAACGTCGCCGGTGCGCAAGATTCGGCGTTCAACTGGCTCGTCAACGGCGCGATCATCGTCTTGGTGCTCGCGATCGTGGCGATCGCCTGGACGACGCTGCGGGCCGATCGGACGGCGCGCGACATCGTGCAACGCACCAACGCCCCGCCGCCGGGAACCTCGCTCAACGACCTACCCGGCGACTTCCGCAACGGGCCTGACTTTAGCAACCTCGAACCGCGCGACGATCGCAAGTAGCTAGTTCTTGAGCCGAGGCGCCGGCGAAACTTTCGCCGCACGTCGGGGTATCATCCGTCGGGTTTGGTACGTCCCTAGGGATTACCCGCTCGGTGGAGGATTTCGATCATGCGATATCGTCTCTCTGTTCTCGCGACATGCGTCGTTCTCGGCTCGACCGCCGTCGGATCGGCCCAGGAAATTCGGCACGGCAAAGTCGTGAAACTCGACTTGGAGCAGGACGCGGTGACCGTCGCCGCCGACGGGACGGAACTTAAACTGCGCGTGCAGCCGGAGATGCGCGTCTTTGACGCCGATCGCGGCACCGTCGCCGAGCGGTTTACGCAGGTCGGTATTAAGGCCGGCGCCGAACTCTTCTTTCGCGTGAACCCCGGCACCGACGTGCTGAACGCCGTGAAGGTCGGGCCGGCGCCAAATCGACCCGCCGGCCGAGAACGGGGCGCTCCGGCGACGCCCGGCGAACGCGTGACGAAAGACACGTCGCACTTGAAACCGCTTACCGAACTCGGCAAGGGTAAGTACCAAGGCTTCACCGGCGGGCTTTATCCCGACGGAGCCAACGAGCGCCCTGCGGCCCATGAAGCGGCCGGCTTACGGCTGGCCGGGGAAGTTTGCCCGCTCGACACGGACGGCAAGCCCGACGCCGAGGCGGGACGGATCGTGCTCCTTTCCATCGGCATGAGCAACACCTCGCAACTATCGCAAGGTTTTGAGGCGGCGCTGCGCGGGGCCGACGACGTGAACCCGAAGTTGCTCTTCATCAACGGCGCGCAAGGGGGCATGACCGCCGCGGCGATTAAGGACCCCGAGAGCCACGGGCGCGGCAAACAATACTGGCGCGTGGTCGACGAGCGGTTGCAAGCGTTGGGGGTTTCACGGGCCCAGGTGCAAGCCGTATGGATCAAGCAGGCCGACGCCGGGCCGACGCAAGGCTTTCCGGCGTATGCGAAAACGCTGCAAGACGAACTGCAGACTATTCTGCACATCATCCACGAGCGTTTTCCCCATTGCAAGCTCGCGTATGTTTCGAGCCGCACGTACGGCGGTTTCGCCGTGACGCGTTTGAATCCGGAGCCGTATGCGTACGAGTCGGGCTTCTCCGTGAAATGGCTCATCGAAGATCAACTCGCCGGCACGGCGGAGTTGAACTTCGATTCCAAGAAAGGCGCGGTGCGAGCGCCATGGCTCAGTTGGGGGCCGTATCTTTGGGCCGAAGGAACGACGCCGCGCAAGGCCGACGGCTTTGCCTACGCGCCCGAAGATTTCAGCGGCGACGGCACGCACCATTCGCAGCAAGGGCAACTCAAAGGGGGCGCCGCATTGCTGAAGTTCTTCCGCACCGACGCCACGACCAAGCCGTGGTTCTTGAAGAACGGCTCGTAAGGGACCAACCCGGCCGCTCGCCGTCGCAGCGGACCTAATTCACGAACGTGTCCAATTTCGTGTCGAGCCAAGCGCGGCGCGACGCGTACTTGAGCATGAATTCGCTCTTCGGGTCGAACGTCGTGGCGGCGGTGCCCGCTTCGCCGGGAACGTTGCGGCCCCAAGCGCCGTCGTTGGAAAGCTTTTGCATGAACCCGAGCCATTTTCGGTCGGGCTCCAGGCCGAAGAACATTTTTTGTTCCGGGTCGAACGAGCCGGATAAGAAGTTGCGCGACAGCGGGGCCAAGTGCATGGCGAAGCAAACGAACATCACGGCCGTCCAGGCGGTGCAAGCGGCGACGAACACGCCGGCGAAATTGTCGACCGGGGGATGAAAGCGAACGCGGAACCGCGACAGCTTCGTGCCGACGGTGCGGAGTAGTACGTAGCTCAAGGTGAAGACGAGCCCCAGCGCGAAGAGGTCCCAGAAATGGAGCATCGACGGCACGAACCCCGTGAGCAGATCGGCGACCGGTTCGAAGTAGTTCGTCGCAATGACGGCCGCCGTGACGGCGGTGAGCAGTGTGATCGTGTTGCTCCAAAGGCCGTCGCGCAGCAGGCTTCCGAAGACGGCGATGAAGAGAATGAGCAAGAGATAGTTCATGGGGCGTGTTCGTGGTTCGATGGTCTTCGTGCTTGGTAATGGGTACGGAGTACCGAGTACCCGGTACTGAGTACTCCATTTTCCAACTAGCTACTCTTCGCTCACTTCTTTGCCGCCGGCGGTTGCTGAGGCTTGGCGGCTGCCGGAGCGGCCGGTGCCGCCCCTTCCTTCAACACGCGGGCCAATTCCTGCACCGACGTCAATCCTTTGACGACTTGCAGTAGTCCTTCTTCTTCCATGGTCTTCATGCCGGCCTTGCGCGCCGCCGCGCGAACGGCGTCGACCTTCGGTTCTTTGAGTAATGTTTGCCGGACCAAGTCGTCGACGATGAGCAACTCGAAGAGCGCGACCTGGCCTTTGTAGCCGAGGCCGCCGCATTCAGTGCAGACGCCGTCGGGCCGCTGTTGCGTCGGCGGGCGGTAGAAGGCCTGTACTTTGTCGGCCGGAATGCCGAGCTTCTGCAGAATGGCCGGTTGCGGCGGGTGGGCCTCTTTGCACTTTTCGCAAAGCTTGCGGACGAGCCGCTGCGCGACGACGCCCGACACCGCCTTGGCGTACGTCTTCAGCGACACTTTGGTTTGCACGGCCGGAGCCAAGAGCGCTTCGGCCGCTTCGCGCGCTCGGCAAGTCGTGATGACGAGTCGCTCGTCGCCGATCGCTTCTTCGCACAACAGGTTCGCGGTTTCGGCGTTCACCATGTCGGGCACGACCAATACGTCGGGGAACTGCCGGATGACGCCCGGCAACTTCGACATCGGCGTTTCCTGTTCGAGGCTGTCGAAGAGCGTGACGGGAATGTTTTCGACCTCGACGTCCTTCGACTGTTTGTCTTCCACGGCCATGGCGCTGCGCGTGAAGCGATCGATGGCCGCTAGGCAGGCCGTCGTGAGGCTCGTGAGCCCGCCGGCGGGAGGCGCGGCGATAATCACCATACCCTGCTTGCGATTCAGTAATTCTTGCAACTCGTCCGCCACTTTTTGCCGCAGGCCCAAATCGGGCAGCCGACGCTTGCGAACGCCGGCGTCTTCAAACTGAATCAGGGCACGTTCGCCGGTCTTCGTCCCTTGCGTGGTGAGCTTGCAGTGAGCGACCTGCTTCGTGACTTCGTCGGTCGCGGTGAACGACCCTTGTTGCCGCGTTCGGCGGTCTTCGGGCTTCAGCGCGCAAATGGTCTTGAGCGTCGCGAGGACGGGGTCGCCGACCTGCCGGGGCATCACTTCGCCGTCGAGCCAGAGGCCGTCGACCATGTATTTCACGACGACCGCCTCGGCCGAGAAATCGAGCATGATGCCCGAGGCCCGCGTGAGGAACGACTTGTGCAATACGTCGCAGGCCGGCACGAAGCCCGGCGTGGCGCGGGCGGCGATTTCGCGTTGCTGCTTGTCCATCGGCGTGGGCGCGTTGCGCGACGTGAGCACGACGACGCTCGAAGGTCCCGTCTTCTTCGCCGCCACGTTGATCTTCATGCCGACTCGGGCGAGCTGCTCGGCGAGCACGCGCTTGATATGCAGCGGCGTGAACACCATCTCGTCGTCCGACGCTTTCTTATTGCGCATCCGGACGTACATCGTCAGCGGCACGACGTAGGCGATTAGCAGCAGCGGAAAACTCACCAGCCAATAAAACGGTATGAACCACTGCAAAAGGAACGACGCCGAGAACGGCGCGAAGACGATCAGGTTCCACTTGAGGTAAGGGTACTTATGGTACTGCCCGTCCTGATTGACCCAATCGCAACTGCGCACCCAGCAGAAGAGCAGCAGAAGCGACGCGATAATCTTCGGGATGCTGAAGTAGTACCCCTCGCCGCGCGTGAAGTTATCCAGCTTGAACTGGTCGGGATATACGGTGGGATCGTCGCCGATCCATTCGGGCCAAGTACCGACGGGGCCTGACGGCGCGGCGGGCGACGCGGGGCCTTGCGCCAGGGCGGGCGCTACGGCGAGCGCCGTGAAGACGCCGAGGGCGAAGAAAAGTGCGACGCGGAAACGGGGCATTAGAGAATTCCAGGTTGTGCGACGTTGATGCCTTTGAGGGCCATCTTTAGGGCGTCGACGTTCGGCGCCACTTCGAAGGCCGTGGCCCGATCGATCAGATCCCGATCGACGAGGCTCTTCAAACTCATGGTGAAATCTTGCATGCCTTCCTTTTCGCACATGCGAATGGCGTCGGCGAGCTTCTCGTCTTTCTCTTCCAAAATCAGCTTGCGCACGATCGAGTTGAACGTCATGATCTCGACGGTCGGCACGCGGCCGACCCCTTCCTTGATGGAGGGGAGCAGTTTCTGCGCGACGATCGCCTTCATGTTCATGGCGATCGCGCTGCGCAGCGACGGGTGCATCGCCTGCGGGAACAAGTCGAGGATACGGCCGATGGTCGACGGCGCGCTTGAAGCGTGGATCGTGCCGAACACCAAGTGCCCGGTTTCCGCGGCATGGATCGCCGTGAGAAACGTTTCTTCATCGCGCATTTCGCCCACGAGCATGATGTCGGGGTCTTCGCGCACCGCGTGTTTCATGCCGACCTTGAAGTCGACGACGTCCATGCCGATTTCGCGCTGATTGATCAGGCTCTTGTCTTCGGTGAAGACGAATTCGATCGGGTCTTCGAGTGTCAGAATATGCTTGCGGTAATTCTGGTTGACCCAGTTGAGCATGCTGGCGATCGTCGTGCTTTTGCCGGACCCGGTAACGCCGGCCAAGAGCACCATGCCCTGGTGATACTTGCAAAGGTCCACCATGTTCGGCGGCAGGTACAGCCCTTCGAAGTTCGGAATGGTCCGATTCACTCGCCGCGCGACCAACCCGACGTGGCCGAGCTGCGTCAGGAGGTTGACGCGGAACCGCCAAGCTTCACCGTCGACGTCGACTTGATAGGCGAAGTCGGCGCCCCCCGTCTCGTTGAAGATCTTCCGATTGCGGTCGGTCATCATCGGAAAGCAGAGACGCACCATTTCTTCGTCGTCGATGGGCGGGCGCGTCAAGGGACGCAACTCGCCGTTGACGCGCACGATCGGCGGCCGGCCGACCTTCAGATGCAAATCGCTCCCTTTGAGCTTCACCAGCGCGCGGAAGAGCTTGTCGATCTCCAGATCGACTTTCTTCGCGATAAACCGTTCTGCGTCCGCGTCTACGACTGCCATAGGGAAAACTGTGAGTTATGAGTGATGAGTTATGAGTTTCGGACGCCGCGTCGATGCGATGCGCGTCTCGATGCTTCATTCTAAAGTCTGACGCAAACCCCGCGAGCCGCCATCGCTCGTTTGGCGGCCGGAATCGTGTATTCGCCGAAGTGGAACATGCCGGCGGCCAGCACGGCGTCGGCATGGCCCAGAAGTACCGCGTCGGCCAGGTGGTCGGGCGTGCCCGCTCCGCCGCTGGCGACCACGGGAATGCCGACCGCATCGGACACGGCCCGGGTGATTTCGAGATCGAAGCCTTTTTTGGTGCCGTCGGCGTCCATGCAGGTGAGTACGATTTCGCCGGCACCGAGTTCTTCGACCCGGCGCGCCCAGGCGACCGCTTCGAGCCCCGTGGGGACCCGGCCGCCGTTGATATGGACTTCCCACACTTCGCGGCCGTCGCGCATCACGCGCTTCGGGTCGATGTTGACGACCGTCGCGCAGCTGCCGAACTTATCGCTGACGGCGCGTACCAAGTCCGGCGTGCGGACGGCGGCGGAGTTGATGCTCACCTTCTCGGCGCCGGCTTGGATCAGCCCGGTGGCGTCGTCGATGGTGCGGATGCCGCCGCCGACGGTGAAGGGCATGAAGATCGTTTCGGAGACTTGCCGCACGACGTCGAGCATCGTGTCGCGTCCCTCGTGGCTGGCGCAGATGTCGAGGAAGACCAACTCGTCGGCGCCGTCGGCCTCGTAGCGCTGGGCGACGGCGACGGGATCTCCGGCGTCGCGCAACTCCAAAAACTTCGTTCCTTTCACGACGCGGCCGCGATCGACGTCGAGACAGGGAATAACGCGCGTGGCCAGCATCGAGTTAACCGGTCGGAAGCGAGAGGTGCGAATGCGCGCAAGATGAGTGGCCGCTAGGGTTTCCCTAGCTTCCCAGGGCACTAGCTTTTTACTCTAAGCTCCCTATACGCAGCGGTCAACCGGCGGCGGGGGAGCGTCGGGGCGCTTGTTTCGGCGGCTTTTCAGTGGAATTTCGGTGGGCTCTACCCGTTTGGGCCTTCGGGGTCGTCGTGCCGTGACCGGAGCCATGCGCGCGGCTGACACCGCTGAAGATCCGACGATGTGGCAGTGCTTCGCCTGGATAGCCGGTTGCCAATCGGGTTGGAAAAACAATTGCCGCGCGGCCCGCGGCGGCCAATCTCTTTCCTTAAAAACGAGTGTCCGTGGCAAGGAATTGGCGGCAATCTCGCTTGGCGCGTGTGCGGAACGGCTACGAATGGGATATGTGGAAAACCAATTAGCCGCGCCGAAATGACGTGGGTGAAAGGTCGGCGGAATCTGCTCAAAGGCCCGTAAGCACCGCGAGCTTTTGCCGTTCCGCGTTCGTCCGACAACGGCGACGACCAAGTGTGCATCGCGTTCCGCACACATCGTCCGGTGAAGTCGTGGTACGCCTTTCGCGTTAGGAGACGAATCGCAATGTTCCCAAGCGTCTCCTCGAGGCTTCCTCCCATGGCTGAGATCGCCACCGTCGCTCCGCGCGAGAAACCCGTTAACGGCCTGGCCGGACTTAAGAACTTTCGCCAAGACGTGCTCTCGGGCATCGTCGTGTCGCTCGTTTCGTTGCCGCTGTCGTCCGGTATCGCCATTGCGTCGGGATGCCCGCCCGTTTACGGACTCATTTCGGCGATCATCGCCGGGTTAGTATTTCCGTTCATCGGCGGCGCGTACATGACGATTGCCGGTCCCGCGGCGGGGCTTGCCCCGGCGATCATGACCGTGATGGTCGCGCTCGGCGGCGCCGGCGACGCCGACCACGTCGGGGCCGGATATCCGTTCTTGCTGGTCGTCGTCTTCATGGTCGGCTGTTGCCAACTAATCATGAGCCTGGCGGGACTGGCGCGCTTTGCGGCGATGATTCCCGTCGCGGTGGTCGAGGGAATGCTCGCCTCAATCGGGCTGATCATCATCGTGAAGCAGTTTCCGTCGTTCTTCGGCGTAACGGGCGCGGTCCATGCGCACGAGTTTTACGAGTTCATCACTCATTTGCCCGAATGGGCGCGGCACAACACGCCTGCCGTATTTGCCGTGTCGGCTGCAACGCTTGTCGTGCTGTTCGTGCTCGGCGCGTTGCAGAAGCGGGTCAAGCTGTTTCAGATTCTGCCGCCGCAACTCGTGGCCGTGGTGATCGGCGTCGTGCTCGGTCAGGTGCTGCATCTCGGCGATCTGAACGGCGGCAAGTTCTTGATCAAGGTTCCGGAGAATCCGTTCTCGGGCATCCACACGCCGCACTTTGCGGAATTGTTCGCCCGCACGGATTTGTGGTATGCCGTCATCATGGGCGTGGTGCTCCTGACGCTGATCGACGGCGTCGAATCGCTGGCCACGGCCATGGCCGTCGATCGGATCGATCCTTACCATCGCCGTTCGAATCCCAATCGCGTATTGCTGGCGATGGGACTCTCCAACATCGCGTCGAGCATGGTCGGCGGGCTCACCATCATTCCCGGCGGCGTGAAGAGCAAGGTCAACGTCGCGGCCGGCGGTCGTACGCTGTGGGCCAACTTCTACAACTCCGTGTGCCTCGTTCTGTATCTTGCCGTCGGCTATCAGCTCATCAATTTGATTCCGCGCGGCGTGTTGGCGGCGGTGCTGCTGTACACCGGTTGGAAGATGTGCGAACCGCTCGTCTGGCGGCACGTCGCGCATATCGGCAAGGAGCAACTCGGCATCTTCGCCTTCACGATCGCCGCGACATTGGCCACCGATTTGCTCGTCGGCATCATCGCGGGCGTCGTCGCCAAACTCTTCCTGAACGCTTACCTCTGCCGCAAGGCATTGGCCGCGCAACCCTCGGACGCCGTTCGCAGGGGAACGTTCGCCGATATCTTCATGAATCCGGTCGGTCGCAAAGAGTGGATCGACGGCAAGTATCACGTATTCGTCGATAAGCCGATCTGCTGGTTCAATTCCGGCAAGCTGCAGCACGAGCTCAACAATCTTCCCGCCGACGCCGAAGAGGCGGTCTTACACATAGATGAAACGATGTCGCTTTGGCAGAGTTTGGTCGGCTTCTTCCAGAACCCGGTCGAACACAAGGAATTGGTCGACGGCGCGTACCATCTGCACGTCACCAAGCCGCTGGTGTGCTTCAATTCGATGCAGCTCAGCAAAGAGCTGGAATCGGTGCCGCCGGAAGCGACGACGGTGCATGTGCATATCGGCCGGTCGGTGACGCTCGTCGACCACTCCGCTTGCGACACGCTGATGCACGTGGTTCGCGAAGCCTCGCATTCGAACGTGCCTGTGAACGTCAGCGGCCTCGATGATATGCGGGCGCTCTCACATCACGAATCGGGCGTGCGCGTCGCTCCCGGCGACTACCCGACGCCCGCCTAGAGCGGGCCTTGCGCTCATGCGCCGCTCCCTTCGGTCTTCTACTCGACAACTAACTTCATCTATTCAGGATGCTCTTCATGTCTACGCAAGAAAGTTCGTCCGTCGTCGGTGGCGCTCGGTCGGTGACTCTGTCGGTCGTGCGTCCCGCGACGCGGACCTCCGGTGCCGGCACGCCGCAAGTCTTCACATTTCGTATTCCCGGAGCCCCGGTGAATTTCTCGTTTGCGACGCGCACTTGGAAGTCGGGCGCGAAATTTGCGCTGTGCTCGCTGGCGGCTTTCGGCACGGCGGGATTCTTGGCGACGCAGGTGGCGGCGGCGCCGTCGCTCCAGCGGCAAACCGTGTTGCTCGCCGTGCTTTGCGGGTTGGCCGGCGCGGCGCTCGGGCACTTGGCGCTTCGCAGCCTTTGCGGCCGTTGCCGCATGGACGCCTCGGGCATTCGCGTTAGCCCTCGCTATGTCGGCTGTTCGATCCCCTGGCGCGACCTACAAAAATGGGAAACCGACGTCTTCGGATTCCGTTTCATCGTCGCAGGTCGGAAGTCGCCGGTGTTCGTCGATCGGGAATACCTGACGCTCGACGATCAATCGAGCATGCTCTCGATGCTGTGGGCCTGCGTTCCCGAGAAGGAAGTTCACCGCGCGAAGAAGGCATAGATCTAAGCGGGCAGCGGCACACAGTCGATTGGATGCCCCGACCGACTACCGAATCGCAAGTTCGTCGCTGTGCACGCTGTTGAGCCAGCGGCGTTCCAGATCGGCGATGCCGTTGATGCCGTAGGTGGAGCGAAGCGCCGCATCGTATCCGTACGATGCGGCGTGCTTCAGAAAGGCCGAAAAATCGGCCGGCGTGCGGAACTTGATCAGAAACCGCACCAGCGAGGCGCTCTGTCCGTAAAACGCCGTGAGTCGTGTCGCATCGGGATACTCGGTGTGTCCGAGCATTTCGGCGAGTCGGAAATCGCGGCCGCGCGCCGCGGCCGCGCGGAAGTCGGCCTCATGGCGAACTTGCTTTGCGGTCGGGTCGGCCAAGATGGCCAAGCCTTCTTCGGCCCAACGTGCCGGAGGGTATCCGCCGACCCGATCGGCCAGTAAGACGTGGATCAGTTCGTGAGCCAAAGCCCCGGCGAACCAATCGACCCGATCGGCCCGCAGATCGACGCGGCGGGTGACGGTCTTTCCCTCTCTGGTTTCAATCCAAGTGCTACCGAGCGTTTGCTCGCCGCCGGGGACCGCTCGTAGGTACGTCGCTGACGAACCATGCACGACCACCAAGCAGCGCGGAGCCCAATCCGCGGCCACGCCGTCGTCAAACCACTTCGCCCTCAGGTCTGCGAGCAATGCTTCGCAACGCTCGCCAAGGTCGGCAAGTTCTGCGTCGCTTAACACGGCTTGGACGACGAAGTGCTCCGTCGTCGCCGTCCGCCAACCACGCACCTCGGCCGCGGCGGCTTGCCCTACCGCCGAGACCGTCCAACCGATCAGCGCCACCACGCCGGCCGCCGTGCCGAAATTGCGAATGCTTCGCATCGTGTTGGGCCGAACCGTTCGCAACGTCGTGGCTCTCGCGAAACTGCCTCACCGCGCGGTACGCTGCAAACTGCAAGCGCGGCCTCGGTGACAGTCTCCCTCTAAGCGCACGGCGTGCCACGGTGCGAAAGGTCGATGTCCGTCCGGAATCTCCCGTCTCACGTAAGCGATTGGAGATCAACAGTTTAGCGATTTGAATGGCGGCATCGCGCAGCCCCAGCTGCCGGCACCAATCCTGCCCGATTGCACGGCACCGCTGCTGCGCGCCGGGGCAAAATCGTGAAAACTGAGTGGCCGTTTCGACACCGTCTTACAGCGGCAAGTCCGCGTCGTCGGCCGGGTGGTCTTGGGCGTGCCTGCGGCGCGATTCGACGACTACCCGCGCCTTCGGCAGCGAGTTCAAAAACGTCTTCCCGTAGCGTTTGGTCCGCACGCGCGGGTCGAGAATGACGACACTCCCCCGATCGCGGGCCGTGCGGATCAGCCGGCCGAACCCTTGCTTGAGCTTCAGCACCGCTTCGGGGAGCGAGTAATCCATAAACGGGTTCCCGCCCGCTTCCTTAATGGCCTCGAGCCGGGCCTCGACCAGCGGTCGGTCGGGCACGGCAAACGGCAGCTTCGTGATGATCACCGTTTGCAGCGCGTCGCCCGGTACGTCGACCCCTTGCCAAAAGCTGTCGGTTCCCAAAAGCACGCCGCGCGGATTCTCCTTGAACCGCTCGATCATCGTCGAACGCGGCATGCCGTCGGCCTGCGAGTAGAGGGCGTAGTCGTGTTTGGCCAGCCAGGGGGTGAGCCGTCCGGCCGTTTCACGCAACATCTCGTAGCTGGTAAACAGCACGAAGGCCCGCCCGTCGGTCCGTTCGACGTAACGCTCGATCATCTCGACCGCGGCGTTCTGAAAGTCGCGGGCACTTTCCGTCGGGTCGGGCATACCCTCCAGCAGAATGATTTGGGCCTGCTTCGCATAGTCGAACGGGCTGCCGAGTTCGAGCGATTCGACCTGCGTCAGACCGACGCGCGCTTTGAAGTAGTCGAAGGCGTGCGACTCCGCGTCGCGGGGCGTCGCGGCCGGGCGCACGGTGAGCGTGGCGCTGGTCATCACGACGCTCGGCACCTGTTGAAACAAGTGCTCGCGCAGTAGTTGGCCGACATCGAGCGGCGCCGCGTTCAGCACGGTGCGAGGGCGCCGGCCTCGCGATGTTTCGATCCAATAGACGCCGCCGGCCAAGGCTTGCTTGCACCAAGCGTCGACGGAGCCGCCGAGCGCCGTCAAGCGTTCGGCCGCCGACGCCACGTCTTGCTTTTCTTCCGCTTCATTCAGATGATCGCCCACGCGCCGCACGAGCTTCGCGAGCTTCAGCAAAGCCGGCGTCAGCGTATTGTGAAACGCCTCGGCTTGCCGCACGCGTCCGTTCCCCGAGGCGTGCCGGTTGCGCCATTCTTGGGCGCTTTCAAAAAATGCATCGGCCGCGAACCGGCATTCCAACACCGTCTGCTCGGCTTCCGCGGCCCGATGTTGCACGAGCAAGCCGCGGTTCGTGCGGTCGTTGTAGAGTTTGTTGAGTTGATACTCGATCTGGCTTGATGAAACGCCGAGGCCCATGTGGTCGCCGGCCACGGCTTCAAGCGTGTGCGCTTCGTCGAAGACCACGGCGTCGTATTCCGGCAAGATGCTCGCCCCCTGCATGCGGAGCGACAGATCGCTGAAGAACAGTGCGTGGTTGACGATCAGCAGTTGCGCATTGGCGACGCGTCGGCGAGCGCGATAGTAGAAGCAGTCGTTATACGTCGGGCAGGCGCGTCCCATGCAGTTGGTGTGTTCGCTTTGCGCTTCGTCCCACACTTGCGGCAGCGGGCGAAAATCCAGATCGCTAAGCGAACCGTCGGTCGTCTGCTGCGACCAACCGCTGATCGCGCGCAGTTGGTCGAACTCTTCTTCCTCGCGAAAGATGCTGCCGGCCCGCTTGATGGCGCTCTGCATCCGCCGCAGGCTCAGGTAGTTGCTGCGCCCTTTGACGAGCACGGCCGAGAATTCCAACGGAATCACGGCGTTGAGAAACGGGATGTCTTTGTCGATGAGCTGCTCTTGCAGGCTGATCGTATGCGTCGAAACGACGATCCGCCGATGGCGCGGTTCCCCCTCGGCGTCGTCCTTCGCGGCGCCGGGCAGCGGCTCCCCCTGGGCGACCGAGAGAATGGCCGGCACCAAATAGGCGAAGCTCTTCCCGACGCCCGTGCCGGCCTCGACGACCAGATGCCTGCGCGCGGTGAACGCCCGCTCGACGGCGGCGGCCATCGCCAATTGCTCGGGACGCTCTTCGTAATGCTTGAGCCGAGCCGCAATGCGGCCGGTCGTCCCCAAGATTTCCGCGGCGGTAAGCATTCCGTT
>CAZWDN010000010.1:32608-45440 GCA_964633125.1 uncultured Pirellula sp.
GAGCCGCAATGCGGCCGGTCGTCCCCAAGATTTCCGCGGCGGTAAGCATTCCGTTGATTCTACCGCGGCTTCCCCGGCGCGATGATGCCCTCTTCCGGGCTGCTCGCCGTGGCGTAAAGCTTTCGCGGAATGCGCCCGGAGAGATACGCGAGTCGGCCGGCCGTCGTCGCCAGGCGCATGGCTTGCGCCATCTTTCGCGCATCGCGGGCATGCGCGATGCCCGTGTTGAGCAGCACGCCGTCGACGCCGAGCTCCATGGCGAACGTCACGTCGCTGGCCGTGCCGACTCCCGCATCGACGATCACCGGGTACGTCGGATCGCCGTCCTTGAGATACTCCAAGCAGATGCGAATGTTGTTCGGGTTCAGCACCCCTTGGCCGGAGCCGATCGGGCTGCCGGCCGGCATCACGCTAACCGCGCCCGCTTGCTTCAAACGCTTGGCCGTGATCGGATCGTCGGTCGTGTAGCACAGCACCTGAAAGCCCTCGGCGACGAGCCGCTCCGTGGCTTCAAGCGTCGCGATCGGGTCGGGCAGCAGCGTTTTCGTGTCGCCGAGCACCTCGAGCTTCACCCAATCCGCGCCCGGGTTTTCCAAGCCGAGCAGAATCTCGCGACCCATGCGCGCGACGCGCACCGCATCGTCGGCGGTGAAGCAGCCGGCCGTGTTCGGCAGCAGCGTATAACGCCGGCTGTCGATGAAGTCGAGAATGTTGCGTCCTTGGGCGTCGATGAGTCGCTCGCGCCGCACGGCCACGGTAATGCAGTCGGTGCCCGAGAGGTCGAGGCACTCGGCCATGACGTCGTAGCCGGCGTATTTCCCGGTGCCGACGATCAGCCGGCTGCGCAGCTCATGCGTGCCGATACGCAACACATCGGAATCAACGGGAACGGCGGGGATATCAGCAGTAGTCATGGCAATAGTCGGCAGTGGGCCGTGGGCAGTGGACAGTCGGCAGTAAACTCATTTCGCGGCGTTGCTAGTTTCCACGTTCAATCCATTCTCATTCAGCAGTCCGCAGTCAGCATTCTGCATTGCTGCATCATCCGCCGCCGACCAGCGTCACAATCTCCAAGCGGTCGCCGTCGGCGAGGCGATGTTCGGCATGACGCGTACGCGGGACGAGTTCCAGATTGATCTCCACGGCGCATTGCTTCGGCTCGATGCCGAGCGTGCGCAAGAGACCGGCGACCGTGGTCTCCGGTTCGATATCGCGCTGCTCTCCGTTGCACACAATCTTCATAGACACATCCCAAACGGCACTACAAAACAGCACTGCATCTAAAATGACACTGCCGTCGGCGACCTGTGCGGCGCGCCGACGGCAGGCGAAGTCTCGCGCAGAACCGTTCGCGTTAGCGAACGATGCCCCCTTGGCGGAACGGACCGACGTAGAGCGGCGTGAAGGCGCCCTTCAAGCCGGCCGATTGGTTGAACGCACCTTTGTTGAACGGCATGCCGTACACGGCGACCTTGCCGCTGTTCACTTCGGCCACATAGATCACCGAGGCGGCCCATTGGTTCGTGCCGCCGCCCGGACGAATCGGCATCTTGCCGGTGACCATCAAGAACTTCGGGCTCTTCGATGCGTCGATCTCCAGGTCCTTCATCACGTTGTGTTGGTAGACGACTCCCAGCACCGGCGGCAGCTTCGACGTGTTGACCAGCGCCCCGGTCAGATCGCCGGTGAGAAAGTCGAGGAAGAACACCCCTTCGAATTCGCCGTCGATCTCGCCGGTCGCCATGGCGAAGTTGTCTTGGCGATCCGTGGCCGTGGCGTAGATCGGCGCGTGCGGCAGGAATCCGCCGATCACCAAGCCGACCATCAGGCCGGCCGCCAAGAATCCGAAGTTCTGTTTCCACATAACCAGTTTGCTCCTAACGATGCGGGAATGCGGTGGAGGGGGCGCGTCTCAACGCCGTTTATGGTAACGCATTTTCCGGCGGAGGAAAGCGATAGGAAATGCTGAACGCGGACTGCTGACTGCGGAACAACGGGACGATCAGACCGCTGTCGCCCGGTGGGAAATTGCTTCTGCTAGTGCCTAGCGCCTGCCGCCCTTGCGCCTCCCCACTCCCCCCTCGTTTGTTCCCGTGCTAAAACGGTGGGCCGCCGGTCGATCGTGGCCGGAGCCTAAGCACACGTGCACCCCCGACGAGGAATCCCGTCCATGCCCACCAACGGCAGCTTGAATCGCAAACTTCGCATGGCCCTGGTCGGCGGCGGCCAAGGCTCCTTCATCGGTCGCGTCCATTGCACGGCCGCGGTGCTCGATAATCGCGCGGCACTGGTGGCCGGAGCCCTTTCCAGCAACGCCGAACGGTCGAAGGCCTCGGCCGCCGACTACGACATCGCCCCCGATCGGGCCTACGGTTCCTACCAGGAAATGATCGCGGCCGAACTCAAGCTGCCGGCCGATAAGCGGATCGACTTCGTCTCCGTCGCCACGCCGAACCACACGCATTACGAAATCGCCAAGGCCGCCGTCGAAGCCGGCTTCAACGTCGTGTGCGACAAGCCGATGACGTTCGACTTGAAGCAGGCCGAAGATCTCGCGGCGGCGGTCGACAAGGCCGGCGTGGTGTTTGCCGTGAGCCACAACTACACCGGCTACCCGCTGGTGCGGCAGGCCCGCGAGATGATCCTGGCCGGCGAACTCGGCGAGATCAACGCCGTGCGCTCCAACTACATTCAAGGCTGGCTCCGCACGCGCTTGGAAACGAGCGACCAAAAGCAAGCCGCTTGGCGCACCGACCCGAGCAAGAGCGGCGCGGCCGGCTGCTTCGGCGACATCGGCACGCACGCTTACAACTTGGCCCGCTACATGACCGGTCTGCTGCCGGAATCGATCAGCTGCCACCTCAAGGTGTTTGCCGAAGGGCGCAAGCTCGACGATTACGGCCATGCGATCATCAAGTTCGAGAATGGCGCGCTCGGCACGGTGACCGCGTCGCAAATCAGCCACGGCCGCGAGAACGATCTGTTCATCGAAATCGACGGCACCAAGGGCGCCCTCTCCTGGCGACAAGAAGAGCCGAATACGCTCGTCGTTCGCCAAAACGGCGAGCCGCACAAGCTCTACACGCGCAACGGCGGCCCCTACATGCAACCGATCGCCGCCTCCAGCTGCCGTCTGCCGGCCGGCCATCCGGAAGCGTTCTTCGAAGCGTTCGCGAACGTCTACCGCTTCGCGTATGACGCGATGGCCAGCCGCGCCACCGGCGAGAAGTTTGAACAAGTCAACACGATCTACCCGAACGTCAACGACGGCGTCGAAGGGATGTACTTCATCCAACAATCCGTAGAAAGCAGCAAGCAAGGCGGCGCCTGGCTCCCGCTGAAGCACAAGCGGGCGAGGAAGTAGTTGCTAGTAGCTGGTAGCTAGTTGCTAGTTTGCCGATTGACCCATTGCTTGACGTGTACGTCAGTGCCGCTTCAATGAGGTGCGGGGGCAGTTGCATCTTGACGTAACCCAAATGACAACCCAGACGTTTCGTCGTCGGCCCTCACGTATCGCCGCGCAAAATCGCCGTGGCGTGACGAAACGCGACGTTATGGTCGTCCTAGTCATCCTTGGCATAGTCGCGGCATTTGCCCTGCCCCGGCTTCAGGAAGCCCGCGAAGTCGAAGCGGCTCGCGCGTGCCGTGAACGACTTGCGGTGCTTGGCCGTGCCATGGCGTCTTACGGCAATCGCAACGGCGGCCGGCTGCCCGGCTACCTGAATATGCTCAAGACCGAGAGAGGCGTCCCGTACGTCGACCCCGTTACCAAGGAGCCGAGTCCGGTCAGTTGGGCCGTGGAAATCTTGCCCGATTTGGAACGAGCCTACCTCTACGCCGACTGGAAGGGGCCTCCGAGTTCGCCGATGACAACGACCGACGTCTACCTCGAAGCGCTCGTCTGCCCGGCAGATACGTCGGCGCGAACAACCGGTTCGTCGTTGAGTTACGTGGCCAACACGGGGATGCCCGACCTTCCGACCTCTATACCTGCCAAGGTTGCCACCGCAACAACCTACGCGAGCAGAGGAATGCCGCGTGATTGGCAAGCCAACGGCGTCTTCTTCGACAACTTCTCGGACGACCCGCACGTGAAGCGCGATCATCAGATGCGCGGACCGATGGTCTACATGCGGATGGAACTTATCCGCGATCCCAAAGACAAAACGATTTTGTTGACGGAAAACGTCGATGCGACCAGCTATCGGCTCACGCCGGCGAGCGACGGTACAAACCGTTTCAGTCACGCCGAAGCGGCGGTCGGAGCGTCTTATGCCATCGGCTCCATCACCGGAGACTCGCGCGACACGCTGACGATGACTCCGGCCCGACCATCGCTAGAGATCAATGCCGACGTCGGTCGCGGCGATGGGCACAACATGGATTATTGCCGTCCGTCGTCTAATCATCCGGGGGGCGTCAACGTCGTGTATGTCGACCAGAATGCACGGTTTCTCAAAGAGACGATTTCGTATTTCGTGCTGGTAAGACTCATGTCGTCGGACGACGGTTACATCACGTATCCCGGCAACAGCGAATACATAATGCGAAAATATTGGGTGCTGGGGGAAGGCCCAGACGAAATCAACCCGTAAGTAGGTGGCGCAGCCGAGCGCGGGTTAATGGGACTGAACGGAGAATTTTCTCAGTAAACGCAAATGGGGAGACAAGGAGACCCATCGATCTCCTCGTCTCCCCAACTAGCTACTAGCAACCGGCTACTAGCTACTTCCTCCGCTACTCATCTCGGCTGCCGCCGCTGAAGGCGGTCACGTAGTAGAGTAGCGTCAGGATGCTTTGCAGCGTTCCTGCGACGTACGTCCACGCGGCGGCGTTCAGTACGCCGTTGACGTGCGCCATGTCCGATGCCGGTACGATGCCCAACTCCACCAACACGCGTTTGGCGCGGTTGGAGGCGTCGAACTCGACCGGCAAGTTGACCAGTTGGAAGAACACCACGCAGCTAAACAGCGCGATGCCCGCCCAGAATAAAAACGGTAAGTGCATGAACAAACCGAGCATGAGCAACAGCATGCTGATGCCGCCGCCGAAATTGGCGACCGGCACCGCGGCGTTGCGCACGACCAGGAAGCCGTACTGTTGGGCGTCTTGAATCGCGTGCCCCGCCTCGTGGGCCGCAATGCCGACGGCCGCCAACGAGCGACCGCGAAAATTCTCCGGACTCAGCCGGAGCACCTTCGCGGCCGGATCGTAATGGTCGGAGAGGTAGCCCGGCGTCTCTTCGATATCGATATAGGTCAGGCCCGCCGTGTTGAGAATGTGGCGCGCCGCGGCGGCGCCGCTGAGCGGAGCCGGTTCCTGTTTCGCGGCGCCGTAAGCGGCGTGCACCTTCATCTGAGCCCACGCGGCGAGCAAAAGCGCCGGGGCGACCCAAATCAGATACTCCAGATTCATGAACATCATGGTTCGTTCTTGCCCTCTTAGCAGTCGGCAACCTGTGTCGGCCTCGCGTCATCGGCTGATTGGCGTTCCTGCGGGGAACGTCGGGCTCCGCAGAAGGCGGCCCGGCCGATGGCGTGAATCCATCGCAATCTCTTCGGCGGGCGACGGGTTTGCCTGCGTCGCCGCATCCGGCGGAGCTTCCGCCCCGATATGCAATTCTACGAGGTAGCTGCACATTGGTTCGACGATTTGCCACCTATTCGCGCATCCTATTGTCGTAAAATGACTTGCGTACAGTGCTGGGTAATATGAGTCGCTCGATTCAATCGCTTCAAACTGCGCAGAGCACGCATTTTCGTTTTCTCAACCGCCGTCAGTGCCCATCGTTCGATACTATGGAGATACTGTTTGTTCCCGCTCACCGTTCCTCCGATTTCACCGACGATACTCATGAAGCTCGCGTCTCTCCGATTTGTTTCTGTTGCGTTGCTGTGCTCGACCGTCGCTCTAGGCATTGCAGGATGTGAGAAAGACGTCGAAGTATCGTTGCCGCCGGCCGACGCGCCGAAGCCGGCCGCCGATAAGCCGCTCACCGAGGCCGAGCTGCAAGCGGCCGTCGATGCGGCAATCACGACCACGGCCAACCGCGTGCTCGACGTCGATGTGAACAACGCCTGGCAAGTGGTGCACGGCATCCTCGCCTACGGCAACGATCTGCAACTCACGGTCGATAAGAAAAGCCGTAAGACTTCGGCGCTCCGCTGGCTCTTCGACGGCAACGCCATGAACGGCTGGACCCTCTACCCGACCGAAAAAGGTTTGGGCGCCGAGCTGGTTCCCGGAAGTTCCGCCGCGCAAGGACACGCCGACCAATGGATCGGCTACCTCTCGCAATGCGGCGTCGGGCTCGACGACCCGGTGATCGTCACGGTGAAGGGGGAAAAGCAAACGCACAAGTTTCGCGAGTTGATCGAGCAAGCGAAGTGGGACATCGGCACGGTGAAGGTACATAACCAGGCGACGCAAGAGCTCACTTGGACGCTCATGGCGTTCGCCGAATACTCCACGCCCGACTACCTGCCGCTCGACGGCACTTGGAAGAACCGGCTTGGCGAAGATTGGACTTTCGAACGGATGGTCGATATGGAAGCCGAGGCCGGCATCGTCGGCGCGGCGTGCGGCGGCGCGCATCGTTTGTATGCCCTGGCCGAAGTGCTCAAGAAATACAAAGCCACGGGCAAGCCGCTCACCGGCGGTTGGGCCAAGGCCGACAAGCTCGTGAACGATTCGATTCGCGCGGCCCGGGAGTATCAACAACCCGACGGCGGATTCTCGACCAACAAATTCCAACGCTCGGGCACGTCGGCCGACATCGACTCGCGTATCGACTCGACGGGGCACGTCCTCGAAGTGCTCGCGTACGCTTTGCCTGATGAAGAACTCAAGAGCCCGTGGTTCACCCGGGCCGTAACGTTTCTCACCAAGACGATCGACGATTCGAAGGCGATGCCGGTCTCCTGCGGCGGCCTCTATCACGGCGCGCACGGCCTGATCATCTACCGCGACCGCCGCTTCGGCAAACCGACCGCGGCCGCGGAGTAGGACCGAGTTTTCCGCTCGGGCGCACCTCTCCCGCTGGGAGAGGTCGACAAGCGTAGCTTGGCGGGTGAGGGTCGCGTAAAACTACGTTTGGTTTTGAAGACCGAACGAGTGTTGCATCGCCCAACTCCGTGCGACGTCGCCCTCATCCGGCCTTCGGCCACCTTCTCCCGGCGGGAGAAGGTGTGAGCACGCCGCGCCCGGAGATGTTTGCAATGACTTCGCCTCTGCTGTACGTCGCTTTAGCTCTGGTTGCCGCGCCGGTCGAGATGCCGCGCGTCGTCGACGATCGGTTGCAACTGGAGCTTATTCTGCAGGAGCCCGACATCGTCACGCCGACCGGGCTGACGATCGACGCTCGCGGGCGGGTGCTCGTCATCGAGAGCAACACGCACTTCCGGCCCGACGGCTATAAGGGTCCGCCGCACGATCGCATTTTGCTGATCGATCCGACGAAGAAGCCGTACAAGCCGACGGTGTTCTTCGAGGGGTCGAAGTACACGATGAGCGTGGCGAAGGCCCCGGACGACTCGATCTACGTCGCGACGCGGAGTGAAATCTTTCGCTTGCGCGATGTCGACGGCGACGACAAAGCCGACAAGCCGGAGGAACGTACGCCGATCGCGCATCTGGAGACCGCGGGCAACTACCCGCACAACGGACTAGCGGGCTTTGCGTTCGGACCGTTCCCGACCGGCGAGCAAAACAAGGAATTGCTCAACGAGGTGTACTTCGGTTTCGGCGAGAACTTGGGAGCCGATTACAAACTCGTCGGCTCGGACGGTAAGTCGCTCGCCGGCGGCGGGGAAGGGGGGAACATCTACGCCTGTTCGTACGACGGCAAAAACGTGCGTCGCGTGGCCACCGGATTCTGGAATCCGTTTCACATGACGTTCAACCGACTCGGGCAACTCTTCACGGTCGACAACGATCCCGATTCACGCCCGCCGTGCCGGCTGATCCACGTCGTCGAAGGGGGCGACTACGGCTACCGCTTCCGCAATGGTCGCAAGGGAACGCACCCCTTCACTGCCTGGAACGGCGAACTTCCCGGCACGCTGCCGATGGTGGCGGGCACGGGCGAAGCGCCGTGCGCCGTGATCTGCACCAATCTGCTTGAGACTTTCCTCGGCGACGAGGATGTGGAGCGAAAAGAGTCGCCTTTGGAAGTGTTCAACGACTTGCTCGTCACCTCTTGGGGCGATCACCGCATCGAGCGCTATCGTCTCCGGCCGCGCGGCCAATCGTTTACGGCGTCGATGGAGCCGGTCGTCGTCGGCGGCGAGAATTTTCGCCCGGTCGGCATGGCCGAAGCGCCCGACGGCTCGATCTACTTCAGCGACTGGGTCGATCGTTCGTATCCTCTGCACGGCAAGGGGCGAGTTTGGCGGTTGAGCAAGAAGCCGCAACTGGTTGCGAAACACGGCGGCATCGACGTCAAAATCATCGACAAGATGTTGACGAAGACGACCGACGTGGAAGAACTCCGCGGTTTCCATCGGGCCGAGTTTGCGAAGCTTGCCGATTCGAAGGGCGATGACCCCTTTGCGTGGCAAGCCGCAGCACATGGCCTGACTGAGTTTCTAGCGGACCAACCGGTACTCGACGGAAGTTCCGCCGAAATTCTTTTGAAGGACTTTGCGCCGAACGGTCATGGTGAGTCGACGATCTGGGCCGCCGTCGGCGCGCGAGACGCCAACCCGGCGAATGCCAAAGTGCTTGCGCCGCTCTTGCTCGCGCATGCTGAAGCGCGCGTGCGGTTGCTTGGCGTCGTTTGGGCCGGCGAAGGGGCGATGGCCGAACTGCGCGGAGCGATCGAACAAGGCTTGGCGCGGCCGGGCTTGTCGCGGCAATTGTTCGAGGCCTCGCTGGCCGCGTTGGAGATGCTCGACGCGACGGGCGATCCATCCAAGGCCGGCGTGAAGCGCGATCCCAAAAAGGAACCGACCGGAGAGTTATACGCGTTGCGACTCTTGCTCGATCAGAACGCTGCGCCGGAAGTGCGCACCTTTGCGCTGAAGGCGATCCGGCCCGATTGTCCGGAGTTGACGACGCAAACGCTCACGACGCTCGCAGGCCAGGCGGCTCCCTCGCTCTTGAAGGAGATCGTGCGAACGTTGCGCGAACGGCCGGACGCCGAGGCGAAGAAATTCATCCGCGATGTGGTTGCCGACGAGCGACATTCCGTCGCCGAACGCGCCGAGGCGATCGCCGCTTTGGCGCCCGACGATGCCGCGGACCGGAAGCTGTTGGAAAAGACGGCGATCGCGGGGGACGGACTGCCGGCCGTCGAAGCCGAACGGCTCTTGCGCCGCGCCCTCGCCGCGGAATCGTTACGCGCCGATCAAATCTCCGCCGGGGGCGATCCGGCCGCCGGCGAGCGATTGTTCTTTCATCCGCGCGTCGCGAGTTGTTACCGGTGTCATGAGTATGAAGGGCGCGGAGCGTCGGTTGGGCCTGCGCTGACGACCTTCGGGCGCGGAGCGTCGCGCGAGCGGATCTTGCAATCGATTTTGGAGCCGAGCAAAGAGATCGCGCCGCATTACGTGCCGTGGATCCTCACGACCGTAGACGGCCGAACGCTTACCGGGCTCTATGTCGGAGAAGAAGTCGACGGAACGCAGCGATTCGTCGATGCCCAAGGGAAGCTCTTTAAGCTCCATCCGCGCGAGATCGAAGCGCGCGAAGCGGCCAAGCAGTCGATCATGCCCGCCGATTTCGGCCGCACGCTCACCGACGCGGAACTTCGCGATTTGGCCGCGTTTCTGTTACGGCCGACGCAGTAAATACATGACGCCGTAGAGAACGCCCTCTGTGGCGTTCCGTTCTTCGCCGAAACCGGCGCGCGGAACGCCACGGAGGGCGTTCCCTACAGAGATTGGGCGACCGACCGGCTTACAATTTCGGCGGTTGCGCCGCCGGCGGCGACGAGGCTTGCGGGCTGCTTTCGAAGCCCGTGTAGCGGGCCGCTTCGCCGAGCCCTTCGATGAAGTGCCGGGCCGCGAAGAAGTCGTTCGTCGGCACGGAGTCGTGCAGCGTGTCGAGCTGGTTGCGCATCGGGCCGGTGAGTTGCATCACTTGCGTGGACGAAACTTGCGACGGGTCGTGGGCCCGCAACGTGAAGAGCGCTTGCAGTTGATCGCGGTACGATTGGAACATCGGCTGCAGCAAGATCGGATGCCAGCGAATCTCACCGGTCACCGGATCGAGTTGCGACGGCGTGAGCTGCGGGCGCCTCGGCGGCGGCGCGTTGTAATTGAACGCTCGCGCTTCGCGCGCCTTCTTCTCGGCGACATATTGCTTATTGACTTCGCGGAGCTGATCCCAGGTTTGCGCCGCCTTCAGTTTGTTGTCGAGCGCGAGCGAGGCCGCTTCTTGGTTGAGCTTGTTGGCTTCCGCCGTCATCTGGTTGTAGGCGCCTTGCGATTGAATCATCGAGCCCATGCCCGCCGCCGCGCTGCCGGCGACGGTGCCGCCGTATCCGAAACCGTAGCCGCCGTACCCTGCGCCCCAAGGCACGTACGGCCGGTGGTAGACGCCCGTGGCGATGTACTGCGCCGAAGCCGTCCGTGCGAAGACGCTCGTAAGCGCCAAGGGTACGAGCGCCAACCGGCAAAACTGTGCGAGTCGGAAAGCGTGCTGATTCATCGGAGCCGATCCGCCGGAAAAGTTACGGGCAATTGATTTTTCGGGGCGCTGTTTTCTCGCCGTCGAGTAGCTACGATGATGCCAAGCGGCGCGGCCCTACACAATAGCGGGCCGCGCTCGGCGGCAAGTTTTTTTATCGTCGGAGTTTTCCGCGCCGAACGGATGGTCGCTTTTCGCACGCCGCGTGAGCGAACCTGTTTCGGCGTGCGCAACTTTTGAGGAGTTTCCTTCGATGCGAGTCTGCCAGGTTGCCTGGGCCGGAATGTTGTCGACTTGTTTGAGTCTCGCTACGGCCGCGGCGCAAGCGCCGGCGTCCGCGAATATCGGCGAACTTACGGCGCAGCTTTCCACGGCGACGGGCGAAGCGCGCCTCGCCGCGATCGACGCGCTCACCGACCAAGGCCGCGCCGCGGCGCTTGCCGCCGACGCGCTGGCCGCGCTCTTGAGCGACGCCGACGAAGCAACCCGCGGTCGCGCCGCCCGGGCGCTGGGGGCGATCGGTCCCGACGCCGCCGGCGCCGTCGACAAACTGGCCGCCGCGACGAAAGACCCCTCCGTGAAAGTTCGCTCGTATGCGCTGTATGCCTTGGGCATGATCGGCGAGAAGGCGCAAGCCGCGTACCCGGCCGCCGCCGCCTGCCTGACCGACGGCGAACCGATGGTGCGCCGCGAAGCGGTGAAGGCGATGGGCCGGATGCATGCGCCGCTCGATCAGGCGGTCCCCGCGTTGATCGCCGCTTTGGAAAACGCCAAGACCGCCGGCGAGACCATGCCTGCGGTGCACGCCTTGGCGGAAGTCGGCGCGGCGGGCGTGCCGCGCCTCGTCGAAGCGCTCGAGCGTCCGGAAGCCCGCTATTGGGCTTGCCGCATCTTGGCGGAAATCGGTCCGCCGGCGAAAGACGCCGCGCCCGCGCTTGCTAAAACCCTGCGCGACGAGCGACCGGAAGTGCGGCGTGAAGCGGCGATCGCCTTGGGCCGCATCGGTCCGGATGCGCGCGAAGCCGCGCCGAAGCTGGCCGAACTGCTCGGCGACTCCGATTCGAGCGTCAAGGCCGCGGCCCTGTGGGCCTTGCTGATGTCGGAAGCGCCGGCCGCGGAAGTGTTGCCCCGCCTGCAGCCGCTGCTTGCCGACGCGGACGACATGGTTCGCGTCACGGCGCATTGGGGCGCAGCGAAACTCGAACCGGAAAACAAAGCCGCCCGCCGTCAGGCGGTCGTGCTCTTGCTGAAGACGCTCGTGAATGAAAACCCGCGCATGCGGGCCATGGCCGCGCACGCGCTGGTCGACCTGAAGAGCGGCGACGAGCCGGGCGTGATGGACGCCTTCATCGGGCGGGTCGTGGAAAACGACGGCGTCGTGATCGGGGTCGTCAGCGAAGCGATGGTGCATCGCGGCGAAGCGGCGGTCCCTCGGCTCCTCAAGGCGCTCGACCGCGTGGAGCTGCAACCGTACGCGATGAACATTTTGGGGCGGATCGGTCCGCCGGCGAAAGCCGCTTTGCCGAAGCTCACGACGTTGGCGACGTCGGAGAATAAAGACGTTCGCGCCGCCGCCGTCATGGCCTTGGCGTCGATCGCTCCGGACGATGCCGGCGTGCAAGCCTGCGTGGCCGCCGCGGCGGAAGACAAGAGTTCCGACGTCCGCCTCGCGGCCGTGGCGGCTTTGGGGCATAGCGGCGCGGCCGCAGGTCCGGCGCGCGCCGTCTTGGAGAAGCTCGCCGCCGATCCCGATTCGCAGGTTCGCGAAGCCGCGAACTACGAACTTTCGGCGAAGACGAAGTAGTTGCGGACGAGTCGGCCGCGGCTTAGACCGTGGCGAACTTGTCGAGCTTTTCGCGGAGCGAGTCGGCCGAGAACGGCTTGACCAAGTAATCGGTCACGCCGGCTTGAATCGCTTCCAGCACGCGACCTTTTTCGGCTTCCGTCGTCACCATGAAGATCGGTACGTCGGCGTTGATCGCGCGGATGTCGCGCGTCAGTTCCAGACCGTTCTTGTTCGGCATGTTCCAATCGGTCATGACCAGCCCGATCGGTTCACGTTGGAAAGCGGCCAAGCCTTCCACGCCGTCGCCGGCTTCCACCACGTCGGAATAGCCGACGGCGTTCAAAGCGCGGGTAATGATCTTGCGCATCGTGCCCGAATCGTCGACGACGAGAACTTTATTGCTCACGGCAGCCCCCT
>CAZWDN010000011.1:0-45330 GCA_964633125.1 uncultured Pirellula sp.
GCCCCGACTAGGACGCCGAGAGTCTCTCGGTGACAGACAGTGACACGGCCCTCGTTTTTACGGGGGCTTTGTCGTTTTTCGGCATCATCGTGGCCAGCCGATGACGCCGCGAGACTATTTGCGCCGCTTGAATTGCAGCGCCCGTGCAGCGCGGCCGGCTCACGCTGGGAATTCTTCATCGGCAAGAGCGGAGCTTTGATTCCGGCCACGGCTTGGGCCTGATTCCTGAGGCCGATATGCGTAAAACGCATGGTCGTCTTGGTGTCGGAATGCCGGGCGCGTTTTTTTGGCTGCCGCGGCAATCAGTCGGGGTGACGACTTCACCAAGTGAGACATGATCGTCATCCGCTACGCTGACGGCAGCGAGGAACTCCAATCCGCCAAAGACACATGGAATCAAGCCAACGTCGCCACCAAAGCCCGAACACACTGCGCTCATCATCGAGATAAAAATGCGGCTTCCGGAGGCCGCTAAACAGCAACCCCCATCTCGAGCCCAACCATGAAAGCCCTCATCGCCTGCCTGGTCATGTGCCTCAACGTGGCGTCGGCGATTGCCGAATCGAAACCAACCGATGCGGCTAAAGCCGCAGCTACTTTTTCACGACCGAATGTACTCTTCATCATCGTCGATGACCTGACCACCACACTCGCCTGTCAGGGCCGGCCGGGCGCGAAGACGCCGCATCTCGATGCCCTCGCGGCTCGTGGCGTGCGTTTCGATCGGGCTTACTGCCAGTTCGCAGTGTGCAATCCCGCCAGGGCTTCGTTTCTCACGGGCTGTTATCCCGAGAAAACGAAGGTGCTCGATCTCGTCGCTGGTTTCCGCGTTGCATTACCCGATGTCGTCACGTTGCCGCAGCATTTCAAAAACCACGGCTACTCCGCCGGACGCATCGGCAAGGTCTTCCATGTGTCGGACCCGAAAACAAAGCTAGACCGCGAACTCGGCGCACCGTTGCACAAGGACAACGTCATCCTCAATGAAGCGAAGAAAAGCGACCCCACCGACCCGCCACGCGGCAAAGGCAAGGGCGTGAGCTACAACCGCCTCTATGCCGCGTCCACACGGCCTGATGCTGATTTCACCGATCACCAGATCGCCGAGGACACGCTGGCGGCGCTGCGTGACGTCAAAGCCAAGCCCTTCTTCATCGCCACCGGCTTCATCCGGCCTCACACGCCCTTCGTCGCACCGCAATGGGCCTTTGATGCGATTGCCCGCTCGCAGATCAGGGTCCCGCCCTTTTACACCGAGGCAGGCGAGGACACCACGAAGTTGCCGAAGCACGCGCTGCGTCCGAACAACAACGTCTTCCGCTACGCAGCGCCCACTCCTGAGCAGGCGCTCGATGCCATCCACGCCTATCTCGCCGCCGTGCATTTTGTGGATCACCAAATCGGCCGCATCCTCGCGGAACTCGACCGCCTTGGCCTCACGGAAAACACGATCGTCGCCCTCACCGGCGACCACGGCTACCAGCTCGGCGAGCACGGCCTTTGGGCCAAACAAACCCTCTTTGAAGGCGCGAATCATGTCCCGCTGATCTTCGCCGGCCCCGGCATCCAGCCCGGAGTTCGCACCGGCCTTGTCGAGCAGGTGGACATCTACCCCACGCTTTGCGACCTCGCCGCGTTGCCCAACCCCGCTCACCTACAAGGCCGCAGCCTCAAGCCCATGCTCGACGACCCGGATGCGAAAGGCCGCGAGGTCGCCATCAGCACCATGATCGCCACTCACACGAAAGCTCTTGGCCATAGCCTCCGCACCGATGCCTTCCGCTACATCGCGTGGGACCAAGACCAGGGTGGCGAGCAGCTCTACGACCTCCGCATCGATCCTGACGAACTTCACAACCTCGCCTCCAAACCCATGCAGGCCGAACGCATGACCCGCATGAGGCAGCGGCTCGCCGCTCATTTGAAAGCTGTCTCTGCTCCATGAAACGCCTCCTCACTCAATCCGCAGTCCTCGCGCTCCTTTGCGGCTCGTGCTTTGCCGCGGAGAGAGGGCGTGACAGCATATCCCCCCAACGTGTCGAGGACCTTCTCCAGATCGACAACGGCAGCGTGAAGGTCGGCATCAACCGCGCCATGGGCGGTGCGATCACCTGGCTCTCTTGGAGCGCGCATCCTCGGAACACGGTGAACTCCGTGGATCCTGGGCGGCTCATCCAGCAGTCCTACTACGCCGGCAAGCTGCTCAATCGAATTGCCGAAGGGCAGATCGCTTCGTGGAGCCCGTGGGCCTGGAATCCCATTCAGGGCGGCGGAGTCGGCTCGTGGGCACGCATCACTCTCGCAAAGCAGCTTGCCGACGGCGCGCTCCACACCGAGACGATCCCGAAGCTCTGGGACATGCCGGATGAAGAGGCCGCCGCCGTCATGCGCCAGTGGACCGCGTTCGAGCCGCAGATGACGAATGTCATTGTCGTGCGCTGCGAACTGTTCTGCAAACGCGCACCCGGTGATCGCTGGGGACCGGCCCGACCGACGCCTCAGGAGATCCCGGCCTGCTATTTCACCAGGAAGTTCAGCCGGTTCAAGAGTTACCTAGGTGGCGGCCGGTGGAGGGACGAGACCCAGCCACCCGGACCGCCGTGGGGCAAGGCGGAGCCTCCGCGCAAGGCCATGGCCTGTTTTGCAGCAGGTGGTCAAGGCATCGCCGTCTTCAGCCCCACTGCCACCCAGCCTTGGAACTTCGGCCCCCACGGAGGTGGCGCGAGCGACGACCCGGCAGCCGGTCCTTGTGTCCACATCGCGCCCATTGATCGCGTGCTCCTTGGCCCGCAGTCCACCTACCGTCATCGTTACTGGCTCATCGTCGGCACGGCGGAGCAGATCGCCGCCCGGCTCGACGCCCTCTGGGAAGAATACTACAGCGAACGCGCTCAACTCACCAATCCATGAAAACTATCCTCACCCTCTTAGCATCCCTCGCGTTCCTCTGCGGCCAGTCGTTCGCCGCCGAGCCGCAGAGTCCCAACATTCTTCTTATCTACTCCGACGACCACGGCTGGGCGGATCTCGGGGCTCAGGGCGCGGACCAAGACATCCGCACGCCAAACCTCGACCAGCTCGCCCGCGACGGCGTCTTGTTCAAACGCGGCTACGTCACCGCGCCGCAGTGCGTGCCGTCGCGGGCGGGTGTCATCACGGGGCGCTATCAGCAGAAGTTCGGCGTTGAGGACAACAACAAGGGGCCGCTGCCGCTCGCGGAGCTGACCATTGCGGAGCGGCTTAAGCCTGCGGGCTATGTGACCGGACAGGTCGGGAAGTGGCATCTCGACATCGGTGGCGACAAGAAGGTCGGCAAGGCCATGAGAATCCAGACCGCAAACATGCCGCACGGTCAGGGCTTCGATGAATATTGGCGTGGTGAACTGCACCAGTTCCATGCGTCGCACGATTTGCAAGGCCGGCCTTTCGCTGACGCGCCGCATCTCGTGACCGACGACCGTTTCCGCTGCGTCGTGCAGACGGATGCCGCACTTTCCTTCCTCGACCGCCGCGCTGCGAAACCGGAGCAGCCGTGGTTTCTCTACCTAGCCTATTTCGCGCCGCATGTGCCGCTCGATTCACCCGAGCCGTGGTTCTCGCAGACGCCCGCGCATCTGCCCAAGGAACGTCGGCAGGCGCTCGCGATGATGGCCGCGATGGACGACGGTCTTGGACGCATCCGTACGAAATTGAAGGCGATGGGCATGGATCAGAACACGCTCATCTTTTTCATCGGCGACAATGGAGCACCCGTGAAGGAAGGCGCGTGGGACGGCTCGCTGAACCTTCCGCTCATCGGCGAAAAAGGCATGCTCACCGACGGCGGCATCCGCACGCCGTTCGTCGCGGCTTGGCCGGGAAAGATTCCGGCGGGCCAGGTCTTTGAGCATCCGGTGAGTTCGCTCGATGTCGCCGCGACTGCCGTCGCACTCGTCGGTCAGCCGCACGACGCGAAACTCGACGGCGTGAACCTCATGCCCTTCGTCGCCGGCGAAAACAAATCCGCGCCGCATGATGCTCTCTACTGGCGCTGGCGCTCGCAGGCCGCCGTGTTGGAGTTTCCTTGGAAGCTCATCCACCTCGGCAATCACCAGCGATTTCTCTTTAACGTGACGAAGCCGGATGGCGAACTCGCCGTGAACAACCGCCTTACCCAGTACCCGGACATCGCCGCCCGTCTCGAAGTGAAACTCAAAACCTGGAGCGCCACCTTGCAACCTCCCGGTCCGCCGGAACCCAGCAACGATCAGGATAACGGCTTCTACGCCGACCACGTCAGTAAAACCGCTTCGCCTCAAGCCAAGCCACGCGGCCAAGGCAAGAGTGCCCATGCGCCTGCCGCCAACGATCTACTCCAAGGCTGGATCGCCCGTAACGGCACCCTCACCGTGAAAGATGGCGCGCTTATCCTCACGCCTGATGTCGCAGTAAAAGGCAAAACCTTCCTTACCCGCTCCGGCTTCGATCTCCCTGGCCCGGTCACCGTCACCCTCCGAACCCGCGCCACCACCGGCGGTCAAGCGACCGCTACTTGGCGCGTACACGGCCAATCAGATTTCACCACCGACCAATCGATTACCTTCGACTGGCCCACCACGGCTGATTGGCAGGATGTTAAGTTCGAGCTACCCACTCAAAGCCGCCTCATCCACCTCCGCCTTACGCCCGCACAGTCTGCCGCCGGCTTGCAGCTCCAATCCATCGGGCTGCGCGGCAGCAAAGGCAAGGTTCAGACATTCAACTTCGGCGCAGAAACGAAGCCATGAAATCACTCTTCGTACTATCCCACGTCCTCGCGCTCCTCAACGTGGCATCGGCTTTAGCGGAAACTCCTGCGGCTAAAGCCGCAACTACTTCACCGCGCCCGAATATCCTCTTCATCATGGCCGATGACCTCGGCTGGCGGGATCTCGGGTGCTTTGGCAGTACGTTTCATCGCACGCCGAACCTTGACAAGCTCGCAGCTCGCGGTGTGAAGTTCACGCAGGCTTACGCGGCGAATCCGCTGTGCTCGCCCACGCGCAGCAGCGTGCTCACGGGCTTGTTTCCGGCGCGCACGGGCATCACGGCACCGGCTTGTCACCTACCGCAGGTGATTTTGGAAAAGGGATTGGCGAAGGGAAATCCGCGCCAGCCGGTGCTGGTGGCGGAGAGCGTCACGCGGCTGAAAACGGATTACACCACGCTGCCGGAGGTGCTGCTCGGGGCGGGCTATCGCACCGGGCACTTTGGGAAATGGCATCTGGGCAAGGAACCGTATTCACCGCTACAGCATGGCTTCGAGGTGGATTTTCCCCAATGGTCGGGGCCGGGACCGGCGGGCAGTTATATCGCGCCGTGGGCGCCGTCGTTTCCGCAGAAAGGAAAACCGGGCGAACACCTCGAAGACACCACGGCGGATGCGGCGGTGAAGTTCATTCGCGAGCACAAGGACGAGCCGTTCTTTCTCAACTACTGGCTGTGGAGCGTTCACGCGCCTTACGACGCCAAAGACGAACTCGTCGCAAAGTATCGCACGCTCGCCGACCCCAAAAATCCGCAGCGCAATCCCGTCTATGCCGCGATGGTCGAGAGTCTCGACGATGCCGTGGGCCGCGTGATGACCGCGCTGGAGGAAAACGGCGTGCTGGAGCGCACCGTCATCGTTTTCTTCTCCGACAACGGCGGCGTGAGTTGGGGCGGCAAAGGTGGCACTGCCGAGCACAAGAGTGACCGCTTCCAGGCGGACATGAAATCGCCGCCCACGAGCAATCTGCCGCTGCGCAACGGCAAGGCCAGCCTTTACGAAGGCGGCGTGCGCGAGCCTTGCATCGTCGTCTGGCCCGGCGTGACGCAGCCCGGCACAAGCAACGCCACCGTCATCCAAAGCATCGACTGGATGCCCACGCTACTCGACGTCGCCGGTGTGCCGATGCCGGCGAGTGTGAAGCCCGATGGACTTAGCCTCGTGCCCTTGCTCAAAGACGGCGACAACGGCCAAATCGCCCGCGAGGCCATCTTCACGCACTTTCCGCACGACACGCCCGCCAGCGGTCAAAAGCCCGGTGCGAGCGTGCGGCGCGGCGACATGAAACTCATCCGGCTTTTTGCCCAAAACGACGACGGCAGCGACCAGTTCGAGCTTTACGACCTCAAAACCGACCTCGGCGAAACCAAGAACATTGCCCCCGAGAAACCGGACCTCGTGCGTGAACTCAATGCGCGGCTCGACGGCTTTCTGAAGAATACCGAGGCCGTCATTCCAAAGCGGAATCCGGCTTTCAAACCTACCGGCACCACGCCCGCGAAACAGACCGGTTGGCAGACAAGCAAGGACACGGAGCTCACTGCCGAGGACGGCACCTTATTGATCCGGTCCACCGGTAAAGACCCGTGGCTGAGCACCCGTGACCTGCCCGCGAATGCCCAAGGTCCCTTCATGGTGAAGTTGCGCATGAAGAGCATCGCCGGCGGCAATGGCGTTGTCTATTTCAGCACCGCCGCCAAACCGGGCTTCAACATCGAGCGCAGCGTCAGCTTCGCCATCACCCACGACGGCGCGTTTCACGATTACGAAATCAAGCTGCCCATCGAGACACTCTCCGCGCTCCGGCTTGATCCCGGCAATGCGCCGGGCAGCATTGCGATCGGGCATTTGGAACTGCGCGACGCCGGCGGCGCGGTGATTTTTGCGGAAGGCAAGCCGACTGCATTACCCTCCGCAAGACCAGCCATGTAGGCAAATCCGCACCCGATGCCGTCCGCCGCTGGAGTTTCGCCGATCTCACGGGGCGAAGCTCGTACTACTCATCTTCTGTTTCACTGCCATCGTAGTTTCCTAAACGTCGGCTGCGGTCCCGCCCAACTCTTGCCGCCGACGAGCTTATCGCCTTTTTCGTAGTACGCCCGCAGACTGAGGAGATCGACATACTCCCATGACGAGAGAGCTTCACCGTCACCAGTCTGGAAATCTTTCGGCTCTAGCGACACGGATTGCGAGGCGTCGCCGCCATGAAGTTTCACCACCGCCGCGAATTCCCGCGAATTGCCACGATAGGACCGGAAGAAGTTTGTCGTCAGCACGATCACCAATTCGTTCGGCTTCTCAGACTGCACATCGAGCGTGAGACGTTGTTCCGACCGACCTTGCCACTTTGGATCGGCAAGTTTGCGCGTCGAGTATTCCCAATGGTGCGGATTATCTGCCGACAGCAAGTACCAGTCCCGCCAGCCATGTGAGAAGTCTTCGATCAACGGAGACAGCTTGTCCGTGGCGGCTACCCCGGCACTTCGCAGCTCCATCGGTTCAGCCGTGTGCAACAAAGAACTGAGGGCAAACTTGTCGTTCGGCCGGGAGTAGGAAAGCGTCTCGGCTTTCTTCAATCCGTAGAAGACATTGGCAAACGCAAACAGAGGATGATCGACGCTCAAGATCGGCAACTTGGCCGTCCAAGTGCCTCCGGATTCGTCAGCCTCGGCGGATCGCCAGAATCTTGCTCGTGGGTCGGCGTCGACCGAGTAGTAGATATGGACTTCGGCCACGGGCTGCGATGAGTCGGGCGTCACCTGGAATTCAGGAACGTGATCGTGGTTCGTAAGAACCAGCTTGGAGTCGGGCGTCTTCGGGAAGGTGAAGCTCGACTTGAGGTATTGGTCGAACCACAGCGGCCGTGTCACGGCGAATTCCGGCGTGAACCGATGGTTCATGTGGGGCGTGAACGAGTAGCGGACATTCTTGTGCGGGATCAGGTCGCCGGTTCGGTAGGTGTCGTCCATGATCCCATGAAAATCATTCGTCGCCCCGAGCCAAAGCAGAGGGGCGTTGACATGTGGAGAATACGATTCAAACCCGAGCGTGGCGGCGAACAGGTTCACGTCGCCTTTGGGCATTTGTTTTCGTTCCTCCGGCAGAAGCGGCCGTGGCACGGTGCGAAATCCCGAGCCGCCCACGGAAGGTGCGGCGACTTTCACTCGGCTGTCGCTCCCGGCAACGTAGACGGTGAGATTACCTCCCATCGAATGCCCGTAAACGCCGAGTTTGTCGGGATCAACTTCGGGCTGTTGTTCCAGAAACGTCAGGCCGCGGCGGCAGCCGATGGTGAGCAAGTACCAGTTGTTGTTCCTGGGCGACTCCACCGGATCGAGGTACTTCTCACCGGGCAGCAAGTTGAAGTAGCCAGGCACATTCTGTTGAGTCGGATCGACGGCTCCCCAATCGGTGTTCGGATCGCCCGGCTGGGCACTCTCCATCTCTCGCCCGCCCCAATTCACCGACAGGCAGGCGTAGCCCCGCTTGGCGTAGAAGGTGACTTCCTCAAGAAATGCCCGTTGTCCCCCGCCGTGGATGTGCAACAGGGCGGGCAGCTTCCTCGCTCCCTTGGGGAACGCATAGAACGCCGCCATACGGGCCGCTTTGCCTTTGAACGTGCCGATGTGGTACGTGACGTAGCGGAATGTAATCTCGCCTTCGCTCCACTCCCGCACGATCTGGACATCGAGCGGGTCTTGGCGAGGATCAAAGTCCGACCAAAGTGCTTCAACGGTTTGGGGAACCTCTGCTTCGACATTCGAGGACAGAATTGCGGCGATGAAAAAGGCGGCCGCAATGCGGGCAAGTAACAGGCTCATGATTCGATTCATTCGTTTGTGCGGCGATGCCCCGTCATTCCATCTCGGCTTCGCTTCGAAGGTGATCTTTCTGTTCATCCGTGAGGTCGCGCCAGTCTAAATCCTTCAAACCCGCCGCTAAAGCCCATAACAGATTCAAGCCGGCATTCTTCTGTTGTTGCCGTACGAGCCGATAGGCGACCACCGGGCCAATGCGTTCCAGTTCACCGATGGTCGTGATCCCGACCTCTCGAAGCCACTGCCCACTCTTGGGGCCAAGGTTTTTCAAGTTCTCGATGGGCTGGCTGAGATCGCTCTCCGTACTGGAGAAGCCCACATCGGCGAACTTGGCTTCCAGTTCTCGCAGATGGCCGCCCGTCGCCGTATGGATGACGACGGCTTGGTTGCGACCTGCGGTCTGCACTTTACGAACGCCGTGGCCGAAGCCTTTCAAACGACGGCGTGTCTGTGAAGCACCAATGTTTACAAACAGTTTGTAGCCTTTGGGTTCGCCCATCTTCGGTCGTAGAATAAATCAACAGGTTTTGAATGCTGGAAATTCTACCGTCGCCATTTCGATGCAACTTTCTCTTACGCCGGGATTCTCGGGGGATTCTCACCTTCAGTATTTCGGGAAGATGGCCGGGGTCGGGAAGCGATCTTCATGGCTGAAGGTCCCGTCTCCGAGATATTCCTCTCGAGGTACGTCCACTTGCGGCCAGCTTGTGGGGCGAACGCGAACGACTCTGCCGGGGCGGATTCCTTCGATGATGAGGTCGGTCTCAAAACGGATCTGAATGCCGCTGCTGCCGAGAGGCGCCTCTTCCGTCGCCTTGACGACTTCGCGGATGGAACCTTTTGAAGCCATATGCGCCGGACCATATGCGCCGCCGGAATGCTTCAGCGTGTTCTCGGAGGCGTTCATGAAGACGGCGACGTCTTTTTTGAAGTCGGCATAGAGCGAGGAGTCCATGCCGCCGAACAGAGTCGCGGTCACCGTTGCGCGGCCGAACTTGCCGTACTCGACGGCATCTATCCATGCGGGCATCCAGCGGCTGCGGATGAAGGCCTTGTGCACCTCGGTTTGATTGTGCGCGGCGCGCCGCATCGAGGCTTCGTCCAGCCAGATGTCCGAGATGTGAAAGCGAGTGAAAATGCCGCCCGGCGTCGGCTTCCAAGTGATGCCCAGCAGAACGGCTTGGTCGCCGAGGGATTTCTTTCCCGCGGTGGGCCAGACGCCTTCGTCGATTAAGTCTTTTACCTCGAGGCATTCGCGACCGCGCCAAAAGCGGGTGGCGGCATCGAACGTCATCTTTTCCTCGACCGACTCACCGTCTCCGCGTGCTTTCGGTTCGAGGTTGGCGACGATGATGCCCTCGTTGTTCTGAAGTTCCACTTCCTTGAGCTTCCAAACCTTGCTCTCACGCAGGCAATAGCTTGGTTCGTCTTCGAGGAGAATGACGTGGTTTTCGGCGGGCGCCGTACCGGCGCCGCTATAGCCCGCGTTTTTGTCTCGGTTGTCGATCGGTAGCACCGGTACCGCGGAAATCTTGGGGTCCGGCGGGAGAAAGGCTCGGACGTGCAGCACGGTGCCGAGCGGAATGTCGCGGAGATCCGCCGGTGCGCCGTGATAGCGGATCACGCCGTAGGGGAGCATCGCGAACGGGTGGGGAGCGTTTCGGAAGTACGTGCCCGCCCCTTGTACGCGGATGCTGCCGCGACGGTTGGCGTGATCCACGAAGACGAGTTCGCCGCGGTAGGCGTGCGCCAGTTCTAAAGGTGGGAACTTCCCCGCTTCGGGCCGGAATGGTTCTTCGGCGGCGTGCGCGGCGCACAAACCGAGAGTCAAGAATAATGAACCGAGAACAAGAAAGAAGCGTGTCATAGTGTGAACGGGAGAGTAGTGAGCATCAGTACTTCGGAAAGATGGCCGGCGTCGGAAATCGCTCGTCAATGCTCGAGGCCCCATCGCTGAGGTATTCTTCACGCGGCACATGGACATCGGGCCAGTTTGCGGGTCGGACGCGGACGATTCGCGCAGGGCGGAGGCCTTCGGTGATGAGGTCGGTCTCAAATCGGATCTGGATGCCGCTACTGCCGAGAGGGACGTCTCCGGGCGCCTTGGTGACGTCGTGAATCGTGCCTCGCGCGGCCATCTGCGTGGGGCCTGCGGTTCCCCCCTCCGTGTGCTTCAACGTGTTCTCGACCCCGTTCATCACGGCGGGGATGCCTTTTTTGAAATCGGCATAGAGCGAGGAGTCCATGCCGCCGAACAGGGTCGCCGTCAGAGTCGCGCGACCGAAACTGCCGTACTCGACCGTATCGATCCACGCCGGCATCCATCGGCTGCGCATGAAGGCCTTGTGCGTCTCGGTCTGAAAGTGCGTAGCGTTTTGCATCGCAGCGTCGTCCAGCCAAATGTCCGAGACGTGGAACCGCGTGAACACTCCGCCCGGCGTGGGCTTCCAGGTGATGCCGAGTAGGGCGGGCTGATTGCCGAGCGATTTTTTCCCGTCGGCAGGCCAAGCGCCCTCGGCGATCAAGTGTTCGATCCGGAGGCATTCGCGGCCGCGCCAGATGCGCACGGCGGCATCAAAGGTCAGTGTTTCCACGCCGGCTTCGGCGTCTCCCCCTGCCTTCGGTTCACGACCGGCGATGATCGTTCCCGCGAGGTTCTTGATCTCCAGTTCTTTGAGCTCCCAGACCATGCCCTCGCGCCGACAATAGCTGGGTTCGTCTTCGAGGAGGAGAACGTGATTCTCGGCCGGTGCGGTGCCGGGGCCTCCCGAGCTTGCCTTTTCCCGGTTGTTGACCGGCAACACCGGCACCGACGAGGTCTTGGGATCGGGCGGGAGAAAAGCGCGGACGTGAAGCATGGTGCCGAGCGGAATGTCGCGCAAATCCGCCGGAGCGCCATGATACCGAACGATGCCGTAGGGCAGCATGGCAAAGGGACGCGGGGCGCTGAAGCGGAATATGCCCGTGGACTGCACGCGAATGCTGCCGCGACGGTTGGCGTGATCCACGAAGACGAGTTCGCCGCGGTAGGCGTGCGCTTTTTCCAATGCGGGAAACTTTCCTGCTTCGGGCCGGAACGGTTCGTCCTCGGCGGCCGTGCTTTCCGACCAAGAAAAGGCGAGGCAGGAAAAGCTTAGGTACAGCGCCGCGAGGCGGAGTGCCTTCGGGAGGCGCGTCATAGTTCGATCGCCTTGTTACTGTCGCCAAACCGGTCGGTCTCCACCCCCATGCGCCGGGCCATCAGAAGCAGCAAGTTGCTCATGTGGGCAGTCTGGTTCGCGGGGCGGCTGCAGAGCTGGTAATGCGCGGTGGTGAGTGCTCCATCCGCGCCGAGCGCGTAGCCTTGGAATCCGGCGGCCGTCTTGTTGAAATCGAGGTGGCTGCCGTGCTTCAAACCGAGGTCCGACCCGCCGGCGAGCACCAGCGGGAGGTTGGCGTTGCCGTGACTGTGGCCGTAAGACATGCCGCTACCGAAGAGAGCCATGGTCGAGCCCAAGAGCGGCTTGCCGTTGAGATCATTCGTTTCCGCGAGCCGGGTAAGGAAGTAGCCGAACTGTTCGATGGCGAAGGTGTCGTACATCGTGAGCTTTTCCATGTAGCCCAGATCACCGCCGTGGTGGCTTAGTTGATGACGCGACTCGGTGATGCCGATCTCGGGAATGGAGAAGGCATCGCCTTCGCCGCCGAGGCTGAATGTGGCCACACGCGTCACATCCGTTTGAAAAGCGAGCACGATCAAGTCGTAGACCGTGCGGAAATAGTCGCCCGCCATGGTGGCGGCGACGTCGCGGTTGGTGCGTCGGCGATCGGCGTCGGAGACCGTGGGAAGCGGCGTGTCGAGCCACGAATCGGCTCGACGGGTGCGAACTTCCGCTTCGCGAACCGAGGTGAGGTATTGATCGAGGCGTCCCTTGTCTGCCGAACCCATCGCCTGTTCTAGCCGGCGCACCTCCGCAAGGTTGGCGTCTAGGACGCTCCCTTTGCGACGCAAGGCCCTTCGCTGCGCCGTGGTGCCCCCTTTCGGTTCTGCAAACAGCGACGCGAAGATCTCGCTGCAGCGACGCATTGCGGGCAACCGTACTCCGTCGGCAGTCCAGGCGAGCGATTCCTGAGTAAGGGCGACCTCCATCGAAGGGTATCGTGTGTGCTTCGCGGTGACCTCGGCCATCTTCTGATCGACGGAGATCGTGTTTCGATCTGAAGGCCCCAGCTTGCCGCCGGTCAGCCAGACCGAGATGCAATTGTGATGGTGGCTAAGGGCGCCCGGATGATGCAAACCGCTGATGGGCGTGATTACTTCACGATGCTTTTCCAACGGCTTCAACGAACGCGAGAATTGGTAGTCCTTACCCGGCGTGGTGATTTGGTAATTGAGCGAGTGAACGCCGTTGGCAAGGTAAATAAAGGCGCTGCGCCGGGGTGCGGCAGTCGGTTCCGCCGCCCGGAGCGGGACCATGCATTCCAAAAATGGAAGCGAGATGCAACTGCCCAAGGCGCGCAGCGCGTGCCGTCGGTCGATCAACCAAGATTGTGAGAGAAAATTGCTCATGGCAGTTGTGTGGTGGAGTTGTAGGGGGAAGTGTTGCGGATTCGCTAGCGTTTGCGCATCAGGTTGGAGAGGGCCACGGCACGGACAATCTCCTTGACGCGGTAGTCGTGCTTCTTCGCTTCGGCCTCGATAGCCTTGAGATCATCTTCATCGTCCACGGAGAGGACGCGTCGCAGAGCGTAGGTGCTAAGTTGCTCGATAAAAGCGCGCGCGATCTGCTCGCGGTCCTCAAGCAGAAGTCGTTTGAATTGGACGGGGTCGTTGAAAGGTCGACCGTCCGGCAAAATCCCCGACGGATCGATCACGGGGTCTTTGCCGACTCCCTGTGCGACTTTCTCGTGCGTGCGCCACTGTCCGATGGCGTCGTAATTGTCCCAAGCAAGTCCCAACGGATCAATCTTCGCGTGGCAGGCGGCGCAGCTGGCGTTGCTGCGGTGCGCTTCGATTTTCTGGCGTAACGTGGCCTTGGGGCTCTCCGGCGGGCTGGGCTCGATGGCGCTCACATTCGCCGGCGGAGGCGGAGGCGTCTTGCCGAAAATGGCTTCACTGACCCAGACGCCGCGGTGGACCGGTCGATGACGGGTGCCGTCCGAGGTCAGCCCGAGCACTGCGCCCATCGCCAGCAAACCGCCGCGATGATCCTCGGGCTTGAGCGACACGCGTTGAAAACCATCGGTCTTCGGCTCCGGCAGGCCGTAGAAATCACAGAGTCGGGTATTCGCCATCGTCCAGTCGGAATCGATGAACCCGTCGATGGGGAGGTTCTTCGCGAACATCTCGCGGAAATATTCGACGGGCTCCGAACGCATGCTCGTCTCCAGCCAGGCGTCGTACATTGGGTACAGCTTTTTGTCCGGGGGAAACATGCCGACGCGATGTAGCTGCAGCCACTGTCGTGCGAAGTCGTTGACGAAGCGGTTGGATTTGCCGTCCGTCAAAAGCCGGTCCACCTCTTTCTTCAAACGTTCGCCGTTAAGGTTGCCGCCTTCAGCCGCTGCGAACAGGCCGTCATCGGGCATCGAACTCCAGAGAAAATACGAGAGCCGGGAGGCGAACTCCCAATCGTTGAGACGTTCGCGGGCCGCGGGTTCCCCTTCGACGAGGTAGATGAAATTCCGCGAAGTCAACACGCCCTGCAGCGCGACGAGATAAGCGTCGACCGTCTTTTCACCTGCTTCGCGTTCCGAGCGGTAGGCTTGCAGATAGTCCGTCAACTCCTCCTGCTTCACAGGTCGCCGCCAGGCTCGTTCGGCGAAGCGTTGAAGATGGTCCGCAACCACCTCGACCGTTGCGCCGTCGGGGGGCAGTAGTCCCTTGCGTCGGGACTTTTCCGATTCTGTTTCCAGCGGTCCCTCCCACTCGATCCAATCGAGGAGTACCGTCGAGAATAGGCCGTTCCCCTTGTCGTCGAACATTTGCGGGGCGTTGGGGTTCAGAAGCAACGTCTCGCTGCTGTGCGTGAAGATGTAGCCGCCCCTACTGCCCAGCGCGTTGCGGAAGGCAGCACCGGCTCTTCTATCGACGACATCAGTGGCCACGACGCAAAAGTCCAGCGTCGCCGGCATCTCGAGAAACACCTCGAACTCGTAAACCTGCGGGCGATCCTCCGGAGCCGTGAGGTCAAACTCGATGAGGCCGTCTACGGTTTCCTCGCCGGTCCGCTTGCCGATACTTAGATGCGCCGGTTGCCCCTCGGGGGGACGGATTCCACTGGCGTGAATGCGGACCTTATAGAGCCCGCTATGTTCGGGACCGGTCCTTCCAAACCAGTGTGGTGCGAGCGCGGTTTGAACATTGCCGGGAAAAAGCAAGTACCGCAGCGGTCGCTTAATGCCGAAACGATCTAGCGCCTCTTGCTGTGTCTTCCCGCCGCCGTAACGTAGTTCGGCCGCGGTCTTGCGGACCTTGCGAACTTCCCCCGATGCGACGGGAAAAGCACGATCGAGCACGAGCCCCGCCGCCCCGTAGTAGCGATCGACATGAGACGGCGAGAGCGACAATTCCGAACCGATGCGCTCAAAACCGTGCCACAGCGTGTCTTCGTTCAATTCTCCCGGCTTCGCCGGATCATAGCGCACGCCGAGTAAGTCATAGACGGTGTTCTGATACTCTTTCCGGCTTAGGCGATAATGCGTCACGGCCGGTCGCGCGGCCATTCTCGCCGCCCGCCCCTCCTTGAGCCGCGTGTCGAGTACGGTGACGAACGCCCCGATCTCCGCCTGCGAAGGCTGAGGTTCCGTCTCCGGAGGCATTTCGCCGCCGTTGACCTTGTCTAGCACCTCCGCCCAATGATGTGTGTCGAGGCCCGACTTGAAATCGCGCGAAAGCTGATCGATTCGTAGATCGCCCGCTTCCTTTTGAAGGCCGTGACAACGGATGCAATGATTCGCGAGGAAGGCTTCAAACGGTTCGGCTCCGCCTGCGACGCCAGCCCATCCGAGGCAGACTACGACGGCCGACGACGCAAGTCGCAGAGAAGCGGCGACGGCGCGGGGTAACTTCATGCGTAAGACCTTCGTAACAAACCCGGAACAGAAACTCGATCAATACCTGGCGGAGCGACTCGTGCGTTGCGGCAAACAGGGTTTCGAGACGGCCGCACTCGGTGTGGGGTCGAACTCCCGAAAAGCTACAGATTATTCGCCCGCACCGCGTGTTTCCAGCGGGATTCCGCTCCTCATCCGTCCGAAAGGTACGCAGGGAAGATACGGCATACGCACCGGCAGCGATCACGAAGACCCACATGTTTGTACCGAAACGGCTTCCCGTCGGGAGGCTCGGAGTTCGGCAAGGATCGGAGGTGCTTGCATTCGGACCACCTGGCAACTTTGTGCAAACTTCTTGCCGACGATAAGTAAGAGCGAGGTGGATCAGGCACTCAGGTTCGCGACGATTACGATGATTCAGGACGTTTACGCTCACAAACTGAGTTGCGATGAGTTGTGGGCAACTTGGTGCAATTCAGGAGAACTAACTACTTTTTGCTTTAGCCCGCAGAGATAGCGGTTCTGCGTTTTGAGGAAGCTGAGGTCTATCTGGGTCGGCCAACTACCGTGTGAATGAAATACCCTCTTGAGCAATGTTTCTCTCGGAACTGGTCCTTCCTGCGTCGGACCTTGGCGCATCATCGCTCGCAGTGTTCACGGCCTTCACGCGGTTAAACCTGATTCTCCGGGCAGCCGCACGAGACTCTGAGTCCGGGGAAGCGGTATTGGGAACAACGACGTTTGCGCGGGGCGATATAAAATGGACTCACTCGCTCAGCCAAACAGTTCCTTGATCGGCGTTCCTTGGTCGGTGATCGGCACGGGACGGTCGCCGTCTTGGAGGTTGGCGCGGTAATCGACGGCGACGGCGGCGCAGATGGTCGCGAAAAAGTCGGGCACGCCGACGGGGTTGGCGACGATCTTCTTGGCGAGATCATCCGTCTCGCCCCAGGCGCCGCGATGTCGCAGGCCGCCTCCGGCCAGCACGCAGGTAAAGGCGCTTCCCTGATGTCCGCGACCGCCGCCGCCGTCGAACTCGGGCGGACGGCCGAACTCAGTGGTGATGACGATCAGCGTCTTGTCGAGCAGACTTCGGTCTTCGAGATCGGTGATGAGCGCGGCGACGGCGCCGTCGAGTTCCTTGATCAACTCGTGCTGTTTCAATATGCCCTGGTTGTGCGTGTCCCAGCCGGTGCCGTTGAGGAAGTTCAAGTTGTGCGAGACTTCAACGAAACGGACGCCCCGCTCGACGAGCCGGCGGCTGAGCAGGCAGCGCTGCCCGAACTCCCCCCCGTAGCGACGGCGGAGGTCGGCATGTTCCCGATCGAGTTCAAAGACGCGGTTGAAGGCGGGGCCGCTGAACCTAAGGCTTTGTTCGATCGCGGCATCGTAGCTTTTCAGTTTTTGATCTTCGGTCGGCGGCGCCGCGGCGCGCATAGCGGCACGAAATCGGGCCCGTCGCTCCTGGCGTTCAATGCTGACGTCGGGCGGTCGGGAGAGCCCCGCCGGTCCGCGACTGGTGTCGGTGAGGTAAAGGTAACCGGATTGCGCGCCGAGGAATCCGGGACCGCGAGTGACGTTCGGATAGCCGATCAGCACATAGGGGGGCGCCTCGTCGGAAGCGGAGCCGCGCTCGTGGGCGATGATCGAACCGATAGAAGGATAGCTGATGGTGCCGCTAATGGGTCGGCCGGTGTGCATACGATTCGTGGCGGCGGCGTGCTCGTCGATGACATCGTGATGTACCGTACGCACCGCCGTCACACGGTCCATCAGCGGTGCCACTTTGCGCAAATGCTCGCAGAGGCGGACGCCGGGAACGGCGGTTTCGATCGCATCGTAGTAGGAGCCGGCTTTTTTCGCCCGGGGGTCGCCGCGCCGCTTCGGGTCAAAGGTGTCCGTCTGCGCCATTCCGCCGCCGAGCCAGATGGAGATGACGTGCTCCGCCTTCCCTTGTATGAGAGCCGGCCCGGAGGCGGCCATGAGCGGGCGCGAACAGACGGCCGCACCTGCCAGCGAGGCGGCGGATCGGAGTAAGTCCCTGCGGTTCATCGGCGAACGGTCGATCATAAAGAATGCTTCCGGCTTAGGGGATCCAAACGAACTCCCGGTCATTGATCAGATTCCAGACAAGGTCCTCGTAAATCTCCCGCCATGCGTCGCGCAAGCGAGGATCGGGCGGCGGACCTTGCCGGACTTGCTTTTCCACTTCGATTTGGATGGAGTTGGCCTCGGGGCTGACGTGATTCAGCCAAGTCACCAACGGCAGAGGTTCCGCCGCCTTCGGCAGGACTTGTTCGGCCGCGGGAACGAGCCGCGTCGCGAAGCCTTCGCGTATAGCAGGCAGGAAGGCTTCGCGTTCCGCGGCGCGCGGCTTGCGGCTGAGGAACCGTAGAAAAACTTCGTCGACGAGCATGTCGGGAGTCGACGCCGTCACCGCGAGATCGGCCAGTTCACTGCGCCACGCGGCGCGCGATAGCGACTGGACCAGCGTGCCGTTGGCGAGGATGCCCGGCTGCAAAAGATTGGGCTCGATGGGGCGCTCGAAGATTGGCATCTGCCGGGAGCCGTTCCATCCAAAGGCCTCCAGCACGTCTACCGTCGTTTGTGCGTGGGGCAGTGCGAGGCTCGGACGGTCACGTTCGTTGTTCAGGCCGGCAAACATCCATGCGCGGCGCGGCACGCCTAACGTTTGTCTGCGGTCCAAAGTATGACGTCCGTCGTGAACGAAGGTGATTTCCTCGGAGTCGATCGGTTTGCCGGCGGCGGCGTGCAGCGAATCGACGATCTGCTCGGCGGTCAGTCGGCGGCGCCCCGGAGCGCTGAAGAAGCGTTCGTTCGGCGGCAGCGCGGCTAGGTTCGCCGTCGTGGCCTCCCGTTGATAGGCGGCGGAGGTGACGATGAGCCGCAGGAGACGCTTGGGGGCATAACCGTGCGCCACAAAGTCGCCGGCCAGCCAGTCGAGCAACTCGGGGTGGCTGACCTCGCGGCCCTCCCAGTCGTGGGCGGGCTCGACAAAACCCGAGCCCATGAGCCGTTTCCAGACGCGATTGACGAAAACCCTCGCAAAGCGCCGGTTTTCCGGCGCAGTGACAAGTGCCGCGAAACGTTCCCGCGTGTCCTTCGGGTCGTCCATCAAGCGATCGATGCGGCTCCCGTCGGCCACGCCGGCGGCGGCGGCAAAGGGCCAATTGGGAACAATCGGCTCGTCGGGCTTGAGCGTGACCTTGATGAGCGATTCGCGTCCCTTCTTCTCGAAGAATCCGGCCGGAACCCGGCTCGTGGCGGGCACGGTTACCGTCTTGCGAGAGAGCATTGCCGCCAGCGAATACAAATCGCGTTGCGTGGTATCGTGGTAGGGCGAATCATGGCAGCGTGCGCATTGCAATTCGATGCCCAGAAACGCGGCGGCGATGATGTGCCCCTTAGCGGCAAAGGGGGAGTCATTTTCTCCCGCCAATGCAAACCCCGCGCTGCCGCCGCGTCCGACGTCGCCGCGCATCATCATCAGCTCGGTGACCATCCGGTCGAGCCCCTTTTCATCGCGTAGGGCGTCGAACAGGAACCAGCGAAACGGGCCGGTGCTGTTGAGCGAGGCGTTGATGAGCGTAGGATTTTCGGCCAGCAAGTCCAGCCAGTCGGCCATCTGGTGCTCCGCCCAACGTTCGTCGGCGAGTAGACGGTCGATCAGGCGGAGTCGCTTGTCGGCCGTCGGATCATTGAGGAAAGCGAGGGCTTCCGCAGCCGTGGGCGGAAGCCCGATGAGATCGAGGTAGAGGCGGCGGAGAAATGCCTCGTCGCCGATGACGGCGGTTTTCGTGAGCGTTTCGGGGGCCACCGGCGCGGCCGGCCATGCGGCTCCATCGCGAATCCACTTCTCCAGTCCGGCAAGTTGCGCCTCGGTTAGCCGCTCTCCCGACGGCGGCATGACGATCGAGGCGTCATCAGTGCGGAGGCGCACGATCATTTCGCCGGCGTCGGGTTTGCCCGGCACGATCGCGGGAATCTCCGAATCACCCCCGCGCAGCGCGGCCGCGCGCGAGTTCAGCTTCAATCCACCTTGGTTTTTATCGCCGTGGCAACGGAAGCACTTTTCCTGGAGGATGGGCAGGACGTCTTTTTGAAATGTGCCCGAGTCGCGGGAAGCCGCGGCGTTCGACGCGTGCGCGGCCTTGATCTTGGCGTCGATGAAGGCATCGATCGGATGACCGTCCTGCGGCGGCGTAGGGGGAGGATTCTGCGTTACCCATTCTCGAGCAATGTCATGCCGCCTTTCCCAGAACGCATCACGAGACTGCGCCGCGGCCCTGCGGTTCTTATCATCGAGATCGCACAAAGCTCTCTCCAGCCGGGTCAGCACCGGCACGACCGCAGCATCCGTCAGAGGCAGGCCGGGCTCGCCGCCGGCGCGGAGTATGGAAAACGACTCCCCCTCCTCCGTCTCGACGGCGACACACACCTCGCCTGTTTCGGTGCGCTGGTTCTTGCCGCCGACGACCACTTCTAAAACAACCCGCGACGGACCATTCCGCGAAAGCTGCGCTGTGCCGAACACCTCCTGATGATGGTAGTCTTTCACTCGCAGACCCGGCAGCGGCGGCTTCGCCAGGGGGGTGACGGATTCGTGTCCGTTCGGCGTGCTCGCATCCGCCGGCTTCGTTTCGGCGACCACCGCGCCATCGACCCACAGGCGCGCAAGAGCACGGGCGCGCAGGAGAAAACGCCGCGATCCCCGAGGAAGTTCCACATCCGCCGCCAGTCGGAGCAGCAGCGGCGACTGCCATTCGGAGCGGATGCCCCAGTCGTCGTAACGCAGCGGGACGCGAGGCAGGAGGAAGACGTCGCTCGTCCAGCGCTTGGTATCAGCAGGCAGTTCCGCCGCACTTGGCCAGCGATTGAAGGCGGGCAGTCCTTCCATAAACTGTACGAGCACCTTTCCGCCGGCAATCGGCCCTAGTTTCGGCATTTCCGGCTTTTCGGGCGGCACGACCGCCGGGCCCTCCGTTCGCTGGAAGCGGCCCGCCAGTTCCTGATCCGAAATGCGCCGCCGGTGAACGGCCACCATGTCGATCAAGCCGATGAAGCTGTTGCCCGCGCTGCCGTTGAGCGAAGTGCCGATCCACACATCGTCATCATCGACCACCGGCGGATCGCCGGTGGGACCGTCCGCATCCCATCTTCCCGCCGTCGGCCGGCCGTCGATCCATCCCTTGATGGTTTCCGGTTTTCCAAACTCATATGCCACCGCCACATGATGCCACCCGGCGGCGATCTGAAACGTCGCGTCCGAGGTCCAGCGATGCCAGCGGAAGACGCTCGCTCCCGAGGTGCTGGTGAAGAGAAAACTCAGCGCCGCCCGCCCGTCCGCCGTGCCGACGACTCGCAGCGACCAGTTTTGATTGTCCTTGCCGAAGTTCGGCGAAAGTGTGCGTCCCTTGCCGATGATGTAGGCCGGCTGCCCCGCACGCAGCGACTCGACCTTGATCCACGCCTCGAGCGTGATGGCGTCGCCATTGGTGAACTTATACGAACTCTGCGGCCCCGGGTCTTTGATCTCGAAGCGTGCGCCGTAGCCCTTCAACTGCACTGCGGTGTTGTCCGAGTCCATGTTCAAGAATTCGGGCGGGCGCGGCCCCGCCTGATCGCGAACTACGTCGCCTCGCGGAATCAGCGTCCCCGGTTCCTCGGTCCCAAAATCGAAGCGCTCGGCTTGCGGCGTATCGGCCGCCGAGGCGACAAGGACGGACGGCCCCAGAAGAAACCCAAGCGACGCGAGAATAGACGTGCACGAGATTCCGCAGTCGAAGAATCGGGAGTTGAATCGGGAAATCATAGGCGTTGGTTGTGTCATGGCGGGGTGCTCACGCGGTCTCCGGCATGAAGGTCGGGAAGACGATGCCGCGAGTGTTCGCGATCGGCGCGGTCGATTGAGCGACGTGCAATTCGACGTTGCGTGCGCCCCACGAGTAAGCGGAGCGCACGAGCCTTGTGGCCCCGCACGGGGCGAGGAATACGAGCGTCGTTCCGCGTTGGCCGTCTAAGGCTTTCCAGAGCAGCGCCGCGGCGGTTTCTTCATCGGCGGCGACTCCGGGGCCGATCATCGCGAACGAGGGATGAGTGCTCATGGCGAGGAATCCGTCAACCGCGCCCTCTTCGTCTTCGGAAATAAAGAGACGCCACCTGCCGACCTCGTTGCGCAGAAAGAAAGCGAAGTCCTTCTCGCGACGGACGCCCTGCTGCGTGCGCTCGAAGTCGGCGATTCGCGGAACGTCGGTCAGGACGGCATCGCGCACGCGATTCACTCCGGTCGGCGCCGGCGCCGGCATCCCTCCCTCGGGCACGGTGATGAGCAGGTCCTGGAAAATCGTGCCGGGGACGAATTCGAGCCGCGTATAGAGGGAAAACGAATCGAGGTTCATCAGGCTCGAGACGAGCCGCGCCGGTTTGCCGAGGCGCTGCGCCTTGTCGAGCACGAGCGACATCATCCTTTTGGCGATGCCGCGCCCTGCGGCGTCGGGCGACGTGACGACGATGCCCACGGCGACGTGCGTCTCGCGCTCGTGCGAAAAGCAAAGGCCGATGATTTCACCGCTCTCCGTGCGAGCGGTGACGCATTGGCCTGGATCGAGCGCCTCATACACTTCGGGGAAGAGAGCGAACGGCTCGTGGTTGTCGCCGAAGCGCGCGCCCTGTCCGAGACGGCTCTCATACCAATGCACCAGCGCGCGGTGCAGCAGTCGCGAGATCGGATCGCGGTCGGCAAGAGCGAGGGGAGTGAAGGCGATGTGTTCGGTCATGAGTCGGATGATTTCAACAGTAGCTTCCGACGCTCGCGGCGAAAGCGATGATGCGTCTCGATGTCAGGAACAAGCCCACGTTACTCCCACTTCTCCCGCAACGCACGCTGAATGATCCGGAAGACGTCCTCATCGAGCAGAAACCCGTCGGCATGGAGCTTCTTCGCCGACTCGGTGAGGCGGGCCAGGTAGTCGGCGCGGGTCGGATAGCGTTCTTCGAGCGACCAACGCGGATCGCCGGAAGTGACGCGTTCGGCGTTGGTCTTCGCAAGCGGTGGGAAAAAAATGCATCGACGGCACGAACGCCGTACAAGCCGAAAAGGACGACGGCGAAAAGGAGAAACCGGTTACTTCGCAACGGCATTGAATTTGGGCGGATTGGATTTCAAATAAGGCTTCAACGCGTCGAAGCGAAAGTCGATTTCCGCGATCTCTTCCGCGTTGAGCTTCAACTCCGAGAAAATCGGCTTCGCGGGGATGGTTTGGTTCGCGCCGTATTGCCGCGAGATCATGTTTCTGAATACGCCGCGCTTCTTCCAAAGGTGGAGCTGAAAGCCTCGCAGATCGCCGCCCGGCAGGTGCCGGCCCAGGTTGAATATAAGCAGGAGCTTCGCGTGCATGTCGCGCAAGGTCTCGGGATCGTCGCCGCTCTGCTGCAATTCCCAAAGTCGGGCCAGGACGTCGGCGTAGACTGCGCGTTCGGTGATCAAGCCCTCGGTACCGAGATGTGCCTCGTAAAGCCAGCCGTGTGCCCCTCGGGCGCTGAAAACGCGGCGAATGGGCGGTCGAGCGGCCAGCAACTCACGCGTGCGCGCGATGACCGGTTCGGCTTCCTCCTTGATGTAGCCGAACTGGGGAAACTCCTGGGCCAGTTCGATCAGTAGGGGTACCGACGGGATCGGTCCCCTATAGGCCGCTCCGCCGGTGGTCTGGAGGATGACGGGGCGCTGCGCGACGGCCCCTAAGGCGCGCCAATACCGACGCAGATCGTCCTCCGTCCGGCCGGAATCCGGCGGTCGCGAGATGATCGCCGCCGGAGCGAGCCGCTCGGCATGGCGCGCGAAGTGGAGCATCTCGTCGGTATCCTTGCCCTGCACGCCGAGACAAAGAGCCGTGTGCAAGCCGCGCGAGGTTTCCGCCAGCACCTCCATGCCGCGGAGTTTCTCGTCGGCGCTCAGCAAATCGACGCTGTCGCCCGACTGCGGCCAAATCATGCCCGAACACCCGCCCCAATCTACAAAGCGCGCTTGACGGGCGAGGACCTCGAAGTCCACCTGGCCCGACTCGGTGAAGGGCGTCGATAGAATTGGGAACGGCCCGCGGATTCTTGGGTCGGCGACTGCGGCCTTCGTAGGCTCGGCGGCGCGCATCGCGGCTCCTGCCCAAACGCCCGAAGCGCCGGCGAGGACCGTTTCAAGCAATTGTCGTCGAGTGGTCGGTCGTTCCATGAGAGTTGGTTTTGATTCAATGCGGACGTCCGGTCAATACAGTCACAAGGCGACATTAGACTTGCCGTGATTAGCACCTTCAATACCACAAGCATTACGGACGCACGTCCCGAAGAAGCCCGAATCCTCCGATGGCCGCCGCGACGATCGCCCCTGCACCCGCTCATCCGCTGCTGCGCGTCAGCCGCTACCGACAGGAGTGGAGGCGGAGCAAGGATACGAGCGGATGGCGCGTTTTCGGCGCTTCATGATGGGGCCGGCCCGCATGGTATGGCACAATTAGAATGAGGATCGTTGCCCCCAAGCCGCTTGGGCGCCTCGACCTCAGACGATGTCGACGGCGGATTTTTTTGTGAATCTGAAAAAACTCCGTCAGGATTCAATTCGGGCGGACCTTGAGGACGTGAATATGGACAGTTCTTCCGCTCAACCCGGATCCAGGCGAAGTCTACGTTCGATTGATCAGCCTCACGAGCGCCCGTTACATGATGTAGGCCGCGGCCCCCGAAGCGGTTCCGCCTTTCATCCCCGCCACGCCTGATGCCCCACTGCATGCCCCAGCATCTTCGACGGCGTCCGGCCTGCGCCGCAATGCTTTGCGCCGTGCTTCTGTCGTTAGCAAACCCGAACACGGTGCGACGGACAATGCCGGAGCACTTAAGCAACGTGTACGACTACCTGCCGACATTCGTTCAGCGCTCGCCGGAAACTCATTCGCGCAAGAATAAATAGCCTCGCGATTCCTACTCGGTCTCCACTTTCATATCGGAAAGCCCCATGCATTACGTTCCCTCTCGGCGGATAGCTGTAGCTTGGTTCACTGCCGTAACGGTCGGCGTAACAGCGGTTGCGAACGCCGATACCGCACAGTTCGTGCTCGTCGATGCGGGCGTTAAACCGACGCCGATCGTCGTCTTTGCCGACGCACCGCCGCGTACGCGGGCCGCCGCCGTCGAGTTGGCCGACTATATCGAGAAAATCTGCGGCCAACGCCCCGACGTCATCGACGGCGAGCCGCGACCGCTGCCGGAACGGGCCGTGTGGGTGGGCGTTCAACCAGCTGTGAAATCGTTGTTTCCGCACGTCGATTTCGAGTTTCGGCACCCGGAGGAAACCCTGATCGTCGTCGGCGACAAACACGCGGTCGTCGCCGGACGCGACCGCTGGGATCCGGCGCAAAGTACCGCCGAAGCTAAGAAAGGAACGATTACCGGAAAACAGCGCGAGTATGGCACGGTCAACGCCGTGTACTCGTTTCTCCAAGATCAGCTCGGTGTGCGCTGGTTCTGGCCGGGCGAATTGGGCGAAGACTTTCCCCGCCGCGATCGAATCGCGCTAACCGCGATCGAACGACGATATCACCCTCAAATTCGCGCCCGGGCCGGCGTGTTTCATTATTCGAGCCTCGGCTCGAAGGGTTATGGCAGATCGCACGATTGGACGCTGCGGCAGCGATTGCAACTCGACTCACTTGATATGACCGGAGGTCATAGCTTCGGTGATTGGTGGGACCGTCACCACGAAAAGCATCCTGAAATATTCGCGCTGCAGCCGGACGGTACTCGCAGCGGCTTCCCTAACCCGCACAACGCCAAACTCTGCATGTCGAACCCCAAGGTATGGGAGCTGTGGTTGCGCGACGTGGAGGCTGCTTTGGCCAAGAATCCCAACTTGGAATTGTTCAACGCCTCGCCGAACGACGGTTGGTCGAGCGGCCACTGCGTATGCCGGCACTGTCGAGCCTGGGATCATCCCGAGGGCGAGCCTCGCCAATTTAATTGGAACAATCACAACGAGACGCTTCCGGCACTGAGCGATCGCGATGTGACGTTCGCCAACAAGCTCGGCGAATTGCTGAAGGAAAAATACCCGGATAAGAACTATCGGGTATTAATGATGAGTTACGGCCATTCGCGTCCCGTCCCGATCAAGGCTCGTCCTGCCGATAACGTCGTGATGTCGATCGTCGCCAACTTCTTCGGGCGCACCGGGTTGGTCGATCGCGGTTCGACCCGTGCGGATACGTTCCGTGAACAATTCGAAGGCTGGGCTAAGATCGTTCCTTCGATGCTGTGGCGACCGAACACCGGGAGTCCGGCGGGTTGGCAACAAGGATTGCCCGACCTTTCCGTACAGCAGACGATTCGCGATTTACAGGCTGTGGCGGCAGCCCGCTGTGAAGGAATCTTCATCGACTCTGTGTGGGAGCACTGGGCGACGCAGGGGCCGCAGTATTATGTGATGGCGCAGCTAGTCTGGAATCCGCAGGTCGATGCACAGGCCGAACTGGACGACTATTACCGGCGCGCATTCGGTCCTGCCGCAATGCATGTTCGTGAATACTACGAGACTTTGGAAAAAGAACGGATGAAGTTCACCGCCATAGAGGGTGAATCGGGAGTTTTCAGCTTCTCTAAACTTTATACCCCTGACCTGCTGCAAGAGTCGCAAGCACGGCTGGATCGAGCGGCTGCGACCGTGCCCGACGATTCGCTCTATGGTCGGCGCGTGGCGTTCGTACGTGCCGGGTACGACTATACCCGCCTGACGCTTGAAAACATCGAGCTGATGTCCGGCTATTGGAAAACGAAGGATCCCGTGGTCGCGGCGAAAGTCAAAGAAAACTGGTCCGAGATACAGCAACTTATTGCCGCCCATCCGCCTGCGCTCAACAGCGGGCCGTTGCGTCCTATGACGCCACGCATGGCCGGATTGCATCCGGATTCTCCGGCAAAGAAGATTAAGGCGGCCCGCGCGATCGAACTGGATCTGAAATGACGTCGCGCAGAGATCGGCGCCGGAAACAGCCTCGCGCTCAACCGTAAATTGAACGCGAAGCACATGCAGGGTGTGTCGGCTCACCTTCCCTTCACGATGAATTCGGAGTTCGGGCCGGGAGCCCTCGACGTCTATTGATCGCGCAACCTTTGGACGAGGCCCGCAGGCTGACGGAGACCAGGAGGGAAGACTACAATCGGCTGCGTCCACGCAGTGTCTTGGGCCATCGGACGCCGATCGCGTTCGCGCGGAATTCAGAGGGGCATGCTCCGCTGAATTCCCTAGTTCGTTAACATCCCAACCGGATCAAAGTCGTGGGCAAGGTCGGCGTCTAAGGAAGTTGTCGCAGCTAGGGCGATTTGGTCCCTCCGCTTGCCTTGATGATCTGCTCTGCTTCCTTCAAGCGACGCTCTCGATCCTGCTCGCGAAGGGCCTGAATGATCTTGTTTCGGTCGCCGCCGGAGAGCGGGAGAGTCACATCTTCGCCGAGCACGCCTAGCGGGACTTCCTCCATCTTCCATTCGTCGCTGCGTTGGGTAGCAAAGGGGATATCTTTATTGCCGGTCGTTTGGAGGTTGGCCAAGGGATTGCGACCCCAGGCGTAGCGGAAATGAATCGGCTCGGGCACCATCGGGCTGGTCAACACGAGTTGTTTGCGGTCGTGTTGGATCTGTCCGCGGTCGTCTTTCCCCTTTTCAGCATAGGCGACGTCGGCGGGATGGAACCTGCGGTCTTTGCCGGCGATGGCGAAGCCCTGGATCGCACCATCTTCGGGATCGCCGACTTCGGCGTCTATTGTGAGCAGCAGCGAGCCATTTCGCTTCTCCAAACCCAACAGCATGGGAGGCTTCCACTCGATCTGCCGGCCAAAACCGTACTGCGTTGCCAACGCCCAGCGCGCGATCCGCTCGCCCGCCGGGATCTTGAGTTGGGGATGGTACCAACGTCGACGTAGGTCGTAAGTGTCGGCATAGCCGATGTTCTTGTCGCCGGCGTCGTAGAAATCGAGAAAGGTCCGATAGTGCGCAGCGCGGATGTCGATACCGTCGTTAAACATCTTTTCGCAATAGTCGTCGCGGGTTTGCGGATAACCTTCGGTACAAAGCGAAATGATGCCGAACGGCATTGCCGTGTCGTTAAACGTCTCACGCCAAGCCTTGATCATTTTAGGGAAGATGTCGCGGTACATTGCGGCGCCAATCGATCCTTCAAACGCATTGTTGTAGCCCTGGTGGAATAGCGCACCTTTGATCGAGAGCCCCGCGATCGGTGCGATCATGCCCGCGTAGCAATGGCCGGGGTAATTGTGGTCGCCGATCGGACCGGGACGGAGGTCGTCGGGAGGCTGCTGCTTGTCTTCGGGAATCGGCTTGCCTTCCTTGGTTTGCTTCTCCTTCCACCGGCGATGTTGTGCGATTCGGTTCTCCAGGTCCTCCTGCGGGTTCCATGCCGCGACGGCATTATCGAAGGACGCGAGCTTAGCCTTGGTGGGTTCACTATCCATCGCGCGGAGTACGGACAACGGCGTCCAAGTTTCGACGGTGGTCCCGCCGCGCGAAGCGTCGATGACGCCGATCGGCACGTTCCCGGCCATGTGAATCCGACGCGCGAAAACGTATCCGATGGCCGAGAACTCGCGAACGGTCTCCGGTGTGCATACGTCCCAGTCACCCTTGCGGAAGTGACGCCCGAACCAGTCGCTCCATTCTTGTAGGCGGGCAAATCCCTGGTTGAATTCAGGGCCTTGGCCGTACGGGACGGTCAGCAGGCGGATCTGTGGATAGTTCGCGGAGATGATTTCGAGCGAACCATTCTCGACTTTCGCCAGTTCGAACTCCATGTTGCTCTGCCCGCCGAGCACCCAGACGTCCCCGACGAGGATATTGTCGAGGGCGAGGGCTTTGCTTTTCCCTTTGATCGCGATTTGCTGCGGATTGCTGCACGCTGCTACGGCGGGGAGCGTGACCTTCCACGCTCGGTCTTCGCCTGCCCTGGTCGACGCCTGCCGGCCCGCGAATGCGACTGTGATCTGCTCGCCGGGCTCGGCCCAGCCCCAGATGTGAATCGGCTTGTCGCGCTGAAGCACCATGTTGGTTTGGAAGACGTTGTTGACGCACAGACCTGCGGCGATTGCGGGCACTCCGACGACGTCTTCTCGCGGCATCGGCTGAGCATGCACGTTCTGCGTGAGCATCCCCAAAACGCCGCCGATTGCGATCGCGAGACGTGTTTGAAGTCGAAGTTTCATTAAGGAACTCGCTCGTGGCGATGGTGAGACAGTAAAATTAATTGCTGCGTAAGTTGCCGACTCAAACCGTAACATGGGAGCGTTTACGTTCAGCACCATCGGCTTAGCGAATTCTCACCGCGGAAGCGCCAACTCCTGCCTCGTCGCGATCGGGACATATCCGACCTCCATGCCGGGCGGCGGTGTCAGAATCAAGGCGGGGTCGATATGCGCGAGCGTGCCGACGTCGGGCGGGGCGAGGTAGTTGCGGTCTTTGGTCCACGCACGGTGAAGTTTCTCGACTCGGGCTTGCACCTGCTCACGCTCTGAGTCGGTGAGATCGGCATTCAGCATCGCCGGCTGGTCGGCGAAGCGATACCAATAGTAGGTCACCACGCTGCCGTCGCCGAGGCGTGCTTGGAACGGGCCTGCGGCAGGGCCGGGCTTCTTCCAGCAGCTTTCCGCATCCTCGGGGGTGACGCGCGGTTCCTGCGGCTTTTCCTTCGCTCGCTCAAAGCGATACTGCGTGAGGCCCAACTCCTGCGGTACGTCCTTCGACGACATCACGGTCCACTGCGGCTTGTCGCCTTCCGATCCGAGCTCGTAGTATTCGGGCAGAGTGACGAGGGAGCCGTTCCTCCGCGTTCGTCGATCGTTCCAGCGGTAGCCGAACGTATTGGGATTCGGTGTGAAGGAAGTCGCAAAGGATTTCCACGCGAGCGACACCTTCTGCTCCCGCGGAGTCTGTGGAGGATAGATGCTCCAGTTCGATCCGCCTCCTTCGCGGAACTTATGCACGGCGGATGCCTCGGGTCGGATCGAGCCGTCTGCAGCAGGGCCGCCGTCAAACCAGCGCTGCACGTCGTCCCAGAGCGCCGCTTTCTTATACGCGGTCAGGCGATGCAGCACGGTCGAATAGCCGTCAGGTCCGACCGGAAAGCGAGTCGGTGCGATGCGGGCATAGCTCTTCCCGTCAGCCGCGGTGTTCAGAATGGCCGGAACGTGCTGCGTCTCCATCTGGATGGCCTTGTTCGGCCCGGCGGGACGTGAATCGAGCAACATTCCGGCCCACTCGGGATGCTCGATCGTCGCCTGCGACCAGAAGTAAGGCGTAAAGAAAGTCGCGGGGCCTTTGAAGTTGGCGGTGTTTAGAAACAGCGCCCAGCAATGATTACCGGTGGGCACGTTTTTGCCTGCGGTAGCTCCCTTCGGATTCGTCAGCGGCAAAGGAAGATAGCCATATCCGAAGAGTTCTCCGCTCGTGCCTTGTTTGAGGTTTAGCCCATCGAGCGGAAACAACAACCACGGACTAAGCTGTGCGACGCCGTACTGCCCCTTCGGCTTTTCCCAAGTGCCGTTGCCGTAGCCGGGGCCATTGGCAATGAACGAGAAATTCGGCCCCACGCCCCCCATAATGAACTTCGGCGTGGTGGTGGGGAAGTGCGTGTCGCGCCACCAGCCGAGGCCCCCTTCAATGTCCGTGTAACACTTGCCTGCGGGCTCTTTGCCGGCCTCGTATTGCGGATGCATCCATGTACCGCAGAGCCCGGTTTGAAACTTGTGGCCGGGATACGTCTCCACCAGAGGCCACGCCGCCGCATAGAGTGAAAAGCCGCCGTTGAACTCCTCCGGCACCTTCTCGGCCGGTCCAAAGAGATAGCCGGCCATTTCACCCTGCCGGGGTTCCGCGGCGTAAACAAACGCCGGTATGGCCGTTAGTGCGACGATGAGAAAGCGGATGAACGTTTTCATAGAGTTGCTTTAGATCTTCTTGCCGGATGTCGCGAATAGTTCACTTGAAATCAGCTCACTCGACCGGAACTTCATGAATGGTCAGGTACGCCTGCTCGATGAATCGGTTGCCTTGCGCGTCCGTGAGATTCATCTCCAGTGAGAACTGATCGCAGACTCTTATGTCCGGAATGCTTAGACGCACTGTTTTTTCGTCCATCAAACGAATGTCTTGGATCGCCGGCGCGTCACGCCCTTTTTCACCCCGCTTGAGAACCGAATACTGGTCGGAGCCATATTCTTGGGACCAGCGATAGTCCCACATTTCGCCGCGCCAGGATCGCGCGTCGCAAGCAGACTTGGGATCGACGGCGAAACTGAAGCGGAGTTCGAGTCCCTTGGGGACGACTCGAACGCGGTCGATCATCTTGATCGGTTCGCCGGTAAAACGAAGCCGCTGGAAGCAGCCGTCTTTGCCTTGCGCCGGCCCCTGCCAGCCCGACATCCCAGTTCCGTAGACTTGCCCGTCGGCCGGATTGACGCGGAGCCGCATTACGCCGGCATCCCATTGGTGCGGCAGGCTAACGATGGAAGCCTGCGCCTGGTCGTCGATTTCTTGCAGTGAAAGATAGTACAGCCAACCTTTACCGAAGGATGAATGCAGCAGCCGACCTGACAACGGACCAAAGCGCCGATCGTCCACCCAAACTTGACCGCCGCACGAGTTGTCCAGTTCCTGAGGCGTCCAAATCATCGGTTCGTCAAAAGTGTTCGGCAATGCTCCGCCGTGCTTCCCCTCCAGCCATCGTTTCTGCTCATCGTTAATCGGCATGTTGCCCAGAAAGTCGCCGGGCTTGATCAGCGAGATCTTGCCCGCGGGCATCCACGGCCCTTGATTGTCGGACACCGTGAAGCGATCGTCTCGCAACTTTCCCATGCCGTTCGGAGTTCGCAGCCCCCAGGCGACGACATCCGCTCGCCCTCCTTCAGGCGGAACGCGCATAATCGTTCCAGGTCGGTGATGCTGCGTGTACTGCCCGGCCTTGGCGAAATAGAAGTTTCCTTTTGAATCGGTTTGCAGATCGAAGTTGTAGGCATGAAACGAGGACGATACGTCGTCGTCAATCCAGAACGCTTCGATGAAATCGGCTTCGCCGTCGGCGTTCATGTCGTGAAGCCGCTTGATGCCGTCGCGGCAAGTAACGTAGATGACGCCGTCGACGACGCGGACGCCGAACGGCTCGAACAACCCCGCCGCAAATCGCTTCCAGACGACTCGCTCCAAGCGACCGTCAATTCCGCTGACGACGTAAACATCGCCGCCGTGCGTCGTCACGACCGCGCGGCCGTCTTCAAAGAAGTCCAAAGCGCTTGTGCGGAGCCACGCATTCCAAGGATTATCAAACGGTACGGGGATCGTATCGAGCGCATAACCGTTGACGGGCTCGCCAAGTTTGCCGCGCACTTCCGGCAATTGCGGCCATCGTAGCGCGCCGCCGTGCGTCATTGCTCGCGGATCGGCCAATTCAACCTTCGCGGCCGAACGGAGAGAATCGCAGACGTCGACGAGGTGCGTCTCCGTGGTCGAACTCCGCAGGACGCCGATCACGCGCGGCTCGCGACTCGGCGGAATCGACAACACCATGCGGCCCGATTCGTCGATTTCCCACGCGGTTCCATCCGTATCGCCGGTCACGGCGGCCGCTGCGATGTTCAGCGGCTGCTCCACTTTAGGTGCAACTATCGAAGGCTTGGCGTGATCCGGCTTGGGCTTCCAAGAAAAGATCGTCCTTCGCTCCGACGGCTCAGTAGATTTCGCGGCCGGTTCAAGATCGTCGGCGGAGAGTTCCGAATCGTAAATGCGGATCCAGTCGATGTCTCCGGTATAGTCGCCTCCGAAGTTGGTCGCGGTCGCCCCGATTTTCAACACGCTCCCGTTTTCCGGTTCGCGACGAAAGCCTTCGCGTCGCGCTTCTAGTTTTCCGTCGATATAGAGTTTTGTTTCGCGATCTGAAACAACGAGCGCTACGACATGCCACTGACCGTCGCCGACTTCAGACTTGCCCGTCATTGCGCCTACCCAGCCGATGTCGTAGACCAGCCTGTTGTTGCGAATGAAGAGCGTCTTGCCGTTTGGTTTCCAAACACCTTTCGCGGGGGCGGAAGCAAGGAGCGTTCCTTCCCCCGTCGTGCGAAAGCGGACCATGATGGTTCGCCCGGGAGTTCCGAGATCGAGTCGCCGGGCCTCGGCCCCTGCGACGACATGCCGCGGTTGGTCGGCCATCTTCGGTTCGCCGGCGCCGCTGCGGACTTCGCCGGAAACGACTGCCATGTGATTGTTCGCCGGGCCTGACCGCCCCGCGATGTTCGTGTTTCCTGCCGCAATGAGGCCGGCCGGTCCTTGGCCGCCGCTCAACTTGGCAACGCAGAGTTTCAGCGGCCGCTCGCCGGCATCGATGCGCAACGTGTGATGCAGAATGAGCCGGCCGTCGGTTTTTGAAGAATGAACCGTTTCCAGAATCTTTCGACCCTGAATGCCGTAACTCAGGACTGCTCGTTCGCCGTGCAGGTAATGGCCGTAGTATTGCAACCAATCTTGCCGCACCGGACCGCGCGGCGGCTTTGCATCGGCGGGAACCTCGAACGAACCGTCGAACGCCCACTGCCAATCGCTCAGACCGGCGATCAACTCGCCGTCGATCTTCGGCATCTGCTCGCCGCGCTGCCGATAGTGGTGCGTTTGCGAAAGGTCGAGAAACCCGCCCGTCCAGGCGCCGGCCGATCGCATGCGATGTAAGTCGTAACTGATCGTCACGTCATCTGGCAGCCGGAACGTCAACGCGTTGTTCACCGCTGCGCCGATTTGTGAAGCGAGCACCGGACCGTAATCACGATCCTCCGTCGAGACGACCGCTTCCCCATCGCCCGTTCCTCGGGGTAAGCCGCTCAGATAGTCGTCGTCAAGTTCGCGATACGCCGGATTGCGCGGCTTCATGAGCGCTTCGCGAATATAGTGGATGACCTGATAGCGCTCCTTCGGCGATAGATGCTGCATCGGCGTCATCAGTCCTGCGCCGCGTGTGAGCGTGAGCAGCATCTTGTAGGGATCGGCGCCGTACTTGAGCGGTTGCATTCCAAACGCCCGCGCGGTGGCAAGCGACGGCGTGTTTCCGTCGGTGCCGTGGCACTGTTTGCAGTCTCCAAGATAAATTCGCTTGCCGGCCTCGAAATCCCTGCTGCCGAGCGAACGAAGAATGCCGGCGTGATCGAGATTGACCGAATCGTCTTTGACGACTAGATCCCGCGCGTCAGGACGCAACGCTTCGGCTCGTGCCGCGCCGCCGCGCGCCACATCCATCACGTAACGAACCAGATCGTACAGGTCGCGATCCCCGTTCAGCGAGGCGGCGAGTCCCTCCGGCATGATCGATTGACGGCCGACCGTGATTTGATCGATGCTTTGCTTTGCGATCCGGATTTCCTGTTCGAGATTCGCCGCATCGCGGAGTACGAGTTGTTCCTTGGTTTCGGCGGCGACCAATCCCGATTTCACTTGTCCGTTCACCGTCGCGATCGTGACGGTTTCAAACCCTTTTCGGATTGTCTTCGAGGGGTAGAGAATCGACTCGACGATGTACTGGTCCGTCGCATCTTTGGTGATCGTGGTCAAATCCGGCCCCAGCGGTGACGTATCCTTTCCGCCTGCATGGCACTTCACGCACGCGGCGGCCGATTTGAAGAAGACGAGCGCTCCTCGCCTCGGATCACCGCGCAGCCGCGCCTGAGCCGCCACGATGTTTGCATCGAGCGGCGGCCGACGCAGTTCATCGGCCCTCGCCGCGGCGACGCTGAGGGCAACAAGCAGCCCGATTATTTCGGCCGCTCGGGAATGTCGTCTCTTATTCAATGACGGCTCTTGTGAATAGTGGGGCTGTCGTTCGCGAGGATGACGAGAATTCAATTGGCCAACGCAAGCGGCCGCCCTGCGCGGTCTAGTTGCGAGCTTGTGCTTTCGCGCGGATTCCATCCCTCGCTTGCTTGAGCCGCTCCGGCCACGCGAAGGTCGGTGCTTTCGCGGGATCGTAGCCGGCCATGTGACCGGTGAGGCGCGTCCCGGGCTTGGTGTATTTAAGTTCGGTATCGTCGAAGACTTCGCGACAGAGCGAGGCAAGGCCGGGGTCGTACTCGATCAATTGCGAGCGCAAATGAACGTGGTTATGGTCGTGATCGTTGACGCGGTTGTCGTCGAACCACGATTGCACCCCCTCGGCGAAATACTCGTGATAATTCACCGACGCGTATTTGCCTTTCCACAACCCGGCCTTCATCGCCGCGTCGTAAGTAGCCTTCAATCGCGTGTCGAAGGTCGGGTCCACATTCAGCATGCCGCGTAGATGGATATTATGAGCCAACTCGTGGATGAGAATGCATTCCGTCGAGTAGGGATCGCCGGCAAAGCCGAGCAAGTTTTCCTCGGCGACTGAGCAGTACGGATCCGTCTCACTCCCTCCCATGCCGCGTGCCCGTGCGTCGCGATAATCCTTCGGCGTTAGGTGAGACCACTCCGGCAGGTCGGTGGTGTATTCGTTGTGCGCCATGACGCACATTCGAGCGCCGCTCTTAATCATCGCCGCGCGCACATCCGGACGCTTCGCAAGCATCATGTTCACGAGGAACGCGGCTTCTTTGAGCGCGTAGGGATTCACCTTGGCGGAGGCGACGATGGGAAAACCGTTCGCGCTGACGGCTTGCGTATAGAACGCCGGCACGCCGTTCTTGTTCGGCGGATCAAAGCGGAAGCCTTGCACCGGCACCTCGCTGGTCACCACGGCAGTCGCCTTGTCGTCACGGCCTACGACTTCGAAACGATGCCCGAGCGTCGTGGAGATGACGGTATGCTTTCCGGAAGCGACGGAGCCGTTCGGCACGCGTTCGGTGTCGGACTTGAGCCAGAATACGTCAATGGTTTGGTTGCTGCCGTTCAGAATCTGCAGTTTGGGGCGTGCGAACTTCGGCTGATCGGCTGCAAGACACGGAAACTGCGATAGCAAACAGGTGATGAGGAAAACGACCGCCGGCTTCGTGTTTCGAGGTGATCGTAGGCCTCGTGGGGCTCGTGCGCCACAAGTCCCCTCCGGAGCGCTACCAGCGGATGGAGGAGTGGCGCCGCTTGGTTCAAACGGTCGAAGATGATTCATTTCGTGTACGCCTTGCCCGGCCAATTCTCCCACCACTGCTGAAAAAGTCTCAATTGTGCTTCCGCAAAGCGCATTTGGCTGAGTGACAGCCGATCCGATTCGTTGAAGTGCAACTCGTAGTCGGCATCGCCCAGCAGCACGAGCAGATACTTGTAGTACAAGACGAGATCCGACCCCTCGTCGAAACGCGACAGCTCGACGAAGGCGGCCTCGAGTTCGTGAGCCAGTCGACGGGCCTCAAAGTCTCCGACCGCGGCGAGTTTGCAGAGTGCGACGAGGTGCAGCACCTCGTGAGGCAGGCAGTTGCCGATTCCGGTGATCGCACCGACGGCGCCGCAACGAATCATGCCGTGACATACTTGCGTGTCGACTCCGACCATCAGCAGCAGATCACTGTCGGCGTATGTAATGTGTTCAGCGGCGTAGCTCAGCGATTCCGCGCCGCCAAACTCTTTGAAGCCGACCAGATTGGGAAACTCTCGACGCAGATCGAAGAACAAGTCGGCTTTCGTTTCGAATCCGTAGTAAGGACTGTTGTAGATCACGGCCGGCAGCTTCGGCGCCGCTGCCAGGATGCCGGCGAAGTGGTGTCGCTGGGCTGCAGGTGAAGTGCCTCGCGACAGGACGCGCGGAATAACCATCAAGCCTTTAGCGCCCACACGCTGCGCATGTGCGGCGTGTGCGGCGGCGCGAGCAGAATTCTGAGCGCCGGTTCCGACGATGACGGGCACGCCTGCTTCGGCCAGTTGTCGAACGCCTTCCTGTCGCTGCTCATCGGTCAACAGCGGCCAGTCTCCCATCGAACCGCAGTACACGACGCCGTTCATGCCGGCCGCGATCATCGCCCGCCCTTTCTTCACCAGGGCGGAAAAGTTTGGCGTTCGGTCGGATCGGCAGGGAGTCATCAGAGCCGGGATACAGCCCTGGAAGACACTGGAGTTCAATACGATTCCTCGCTCAAGAGTTTTCGATTCGTCACATCCGTGTCGAGATCTTTCGACTGCCGAGAACAACGACTGTTCACGATTAATTGCCGTAAGAAGAGCCGAGGACGGATTCTCCCCGAGGGGAACAAGGCAATTCAGCGAATATTCCCCGTAAAAACCATGCTCATCATCACGCTACCTCCACGACGCGCCGACCGATGACGTCCTGCTTAGGAATCACGCCCAGCCCTGGCGCGGCACTTGCCGCCATGTATCCGTTTTCTCTCTGCGGAGCCCCATGCGCCGTGCTGACGGTGACGTAGCTGTTAAAGTCAGTGCTCGTAAAGCGGAACTCTTCCGGCGTGCTATGGGCGAGGTGCGCAATCGCCGCCGTCGTAATGTCGCCTCCCCAACTATCTTCCAAGGTCATCGCAATACCCATTGAAACACACAGGTCGCGCACTTGTTTCGTCTTCGTTAGGCCGCCGAGCTTACTGATCTTTAAGTTCACGACGTCCATCGCCAAGTCGGCTTTGCCTCGCAGCAGCATGTCGAGGCCGTCGACATTTTCGTCCAGTACAAACGGATGATCGGTGTGACGACGTACGGCTAGACATTCTTCGTATGTCAGACACGGCTGCTCGATGTAGACGTCGACGTCGCGGACCGCTCGGACCACGCGAATCGCTTCGTGCTGTGTCCAGCCGGTGTTGGCGTCGGCGACAAGCCGATCGGTCGGTTTCAGCATCGCGCGCACCGCGCGAATGCGCTCGATGTCCGTATCGGGATCGCCGCCGACTTTAAGTTGAAACCGCGTGTAACCCTCGGCGCGATAGGCCGCGACCTTCTCGGCCATCCTCTCGGGCGATTCCTGCGAGATGGCGCGATATAGTCGCACGCTGCTCCCGAATCGACCCCCCATTAACGTGCAAACCGGAAGCCCCGTCGCCTGACCGAGAAGGTCCCAACAAGCGATGTCGATGCCCGACTTGACGTACGGGTGCCCTTTGAGCGCCGCATCCATCCGCTGGTTGAGCACCGCCGGTTCGCGCGGATCGAGGCCGAGTAGGTGCGATCCGATCTCTTTCAGTCCCGCCCGCACGCCTTCCGCGTACGCCGGCAAATAGAACGGTCCTAGCGGGCATACCTCACCATAGCCGATCAGCCCGGAATCGGTCTCGACGCCAATGATGGTGCTGTCGAAAACGGTAACAGACTTGCCGCCCGACCACTTGTACGACCCTTCGTGCAACGGGAGCTCGACACGATGCGCAAACAGGCGAGTGATCTTCATGAATTGTTCGTACGGCTAAGTATTGACCGTCGTAGATTGGCGCGGCTTTCGCGATTATGATCGGCAATTGTATTTCAATCGCACGGGGGCTACTTGTTTCGGAATCGTGTTCAACCATGAAATTGCGCACAAAACAGCACCAACCGTCGCTCCCGGCGTCACTTTCGACCGTCAACATCGCTCTGCTAGAGAGCCTCTTCGACCATGCGCCGGACGTCGCTTTTTTCGTGAAAGATGCTCTCGGTCGCTACCTTGCGGTGAATGCGTCGTTAGTGGAGCGACACGGGTTGAAACACAAGTCGGAAGTCGTCGGTAAATGTTCGCGCGACATTTGCCCGGGCGATTTCGGCAACATTCCCTCCGACCAGGACGCCGTGCTATTGCGCACCGGACGTCCGCTGACCGACCACTTGGAGCTACATTGGTATCGGCCGCACGAACCCGTGTGGTGTTTGACCACTAAACTCCCGATTCGCGACGCCGACGGAAAGGTCGTCGGACTGATCGGATTTTCTCGCGACGTTCGGGCTCCCATCGACGCTCAGGAGATCCCCGCCGACTTTGCCGCCGCTCTGGAAGAATTCGAGCACAGACTTGCAGAGCATGTTACTCCCGCATGGCTTGCCCGCCGAGCCATGCTTACTTCGCAACGATTGGCGCGACTAACCAAGCGCCTGTTCGGCCTTACTCCCAGTCAATTCATTACCAAGACGCGAATTGCGGCCGCTTCGCGGCTACTTCGCGAGACCGATCGGTCGATCTCTGAAATCGCCGGTGAATGCGGTTTCTACGATCACAGCGCCTTCACGCGCGCCTTCCGTTCGGCGATGGGGGTGCCGCCGTCTGAATTTCGCGATCGCGCATAATTCGGCCAGTGCGATTTGTCGCGATTGCTTGAGAGTTGATTCGTCGCCTTGCTTCGGCGAATGCGGCGAACCGGCCATTACACGTGAACCTACGTTCGGTCGATTTAGCTCGTCAAGCAAACGCACGCTTGAGCCTTCCCAGCTTGACAATACCATCCAGAAAAAGTTCAATTAAAGAGCTGTCGCCCCAACTTGAAAAACTCTTTGACACCGGCTGTCGGAGGGCGTCTCCTTTCGTCAGCGTCGAGACTTACGACGATTGCCGAACAAAGGATTGGGCTGCCACACAGACACGCTGCGGCGATGGAGTTCGCCCTTAACCGCCGAGCGGGCGCCGATACTGAGTATCGGCTCTGCTTGCGCTGATAACTCCTACCGATAACGGTGGGGGTGCGCGCCGTCTCCCGCCCGCTAAGTTCAGTGCGGAGACGACGATTTCATGCCGATCCATATCAGTTGGCGAGAGCAGCTTGCGCTCGGGCGGAATCTGGTTCGCGAGTTGCTGCTGACCGCTCCCTTGGGCGTCGTCGTCGGCACGGCTTGTGCCGTATTTCTTTGGTCGTTGGAACGGGCCACAGAGTTGCGCTTTCAGTACCCTTGGCTACTGTGGTTGCTGCCGATCGGCGGCGCGGCGATCGGGTGGATGTATTGGTCCGTCGGTAAATCGGTCGAAGCCGGCAATAACCTCATCTTCGAAGAGATTCATCGACCGGGCGGCGGCGTGCCGTTGCGGATGGCCCCGCTGGTTCTGATCGGCACCGTGGCGACGCACCTCTTCGGCGGTTCGGCCGGGCGCGAGGGAACCGCCGTACAGATGGGCGGCAGTCTTGCCGGCGGGATGCTCCGTTACTTGCCTTGGCTGAATCGGTCCGATGGTCCGATGCTGCTGATGGCCGGCGTCGCCGCCGGATTCGGCGGCGTGTTCGGTACTCCCGTCGCCGGAATGATCTTCGCGATGGAAGTGCTCGTCGTCGGCCGCATGGACTACCGGGCGATCGTGCCTTGCTTCAGCGCGGCGCTCATTAGCGATCGGACTTGTATCGCTTGGGGCATTGGACACACGCATTATCATCTATCAAAGGTGCTGCCCGACGGTATCGGTTGGCAGGTGACGTCGTTCGACGGACGGATGCTGGCCTGGTCGGTCGTCGGCGGAATACTGTTTGGGCTCACCGGCTTACTCTTCGCCGAGCTAACGCACGGCGTTCACTGGATGTTTAAGCGATGCATCCCCTGGCCGATCCTGCGACCGTTTCTCGGAGGCTTGGCGGTGATTGCCTTGGTTTCGCTCGCCGGCACTCGCGATTATTTAGGTTTGGGCGTGACGTCTCCCGATCCGCACGCGGTGACGATCGTCGGCGCGTTCGTCGCCGGTGGGGCTCATACCTGGAGTTGGCTTTGGAAATTGACGTTCACCGCCGTCACCGTCGGCAGCGGCTTCAAGGGGGGTGAAGTCACTCCGCTCTTCTTCATCGGTGCGACGCTCGGCAACACACTGGCTGTTTTGACCGGAGCGCCGGTCGATCTCATGGCCGCGCTCGGCTTCGTTGCGGTCTTCGCAGGCGCGACGAACACGCCGCTGGCCTGCACCATGATGGCGGTCGAATTGTTCGGCGGGCAGTATGTCGTTTACTATGCCGTAGCTTGCCTGACGGCATACGTGTTTAGCGGTCACTCCGGGATCTATCTCTCACAACGGGTCGGTACGCCGAAACATCGACTCGGCTTCTTGCCGCACGACACTTCATTGCGCTCCGCCCGCGAAGCGAAGACCGGACTCCACGAGTGGTTTGCCGCGCGGGGCGCTCGGAATGCGACTGAAGAAACCTCATCCGAGGAATCTCAATGACTTCCCTCCGGCTCGTGAAGCGGCCGCTCGGCCGACTTTGCATCTAAGTTCCACGCGGCAAGGCGAGGCTTCGGCTTTCGAAAATTCGCTGGATGCGGTCGACGGCCGACCCCTTGGTCTTGGTCGGCTCGGCGAATCCCGCCGCATTCGCCATATTGCATTGCCGAAATGGTCCGATCGTTGTTCTGTATCGTCCCAAATCGCGACAACTCGAAAACAGTTGAAGCATTCACGGCCGTCTGTTCGTCTTAGCGTGATGTTCGTCGGAAAGTCGCCCACAATACTCAAGGACTCGTGCGTTTCGGCGGAAGCATCGCGGCCGGCGACGCTCCATGAGGAGCACGAGTTGCGATTGCTGCGATTCGTGTAAGGCGTCATGCACGACCGAGCGGCGGCCGAAGATATCGTGCAAGCGACGTTCGCGAAGGCGGTGGAATCGGATGCAAGCAACGCCGGACGACATCCCGACATTCGAAGACCTGCAAGCGGATATGAATGAGTTCGAAGCGGCGCAGCGGTGGTTGTTGACCGCGGTTACCAACGGTTCGGAACGCAACAAGGAGCCGTAGATGTCGTGGAAATCTCGAGTTGCCGCCTTGCTGTTTATCCTGCGTCTATTTGCTTCCGTCGCCGCCGCCGAGGGCGACCATGCTAAGATAGCGGTCGACGCGGGGAAGATCGCCGCTCAATCGAAACTTCTCCCCTTTGCACCGCAACGCGAAGCAGCGGCTTGGGAGTTCGTGGCGCTGCATCATTCCGAACTCGGCGTGCTGCCGACGTGGTTTAAAGAGGTAAAACGAGAAGCGTACGATCAGGCAATTCGCGAACTGTTTCACAACCGCGAGCGATTGGCGCTGATTCGCGCCGGTGATGAACGTCAATACACCCTGGCTCTGGAGATTTGGCAGGTCGAATCGCAATCACAGTTCTCGTGGTCCGGCACACGGTGGCGGCCAAGCAATTTCTTGAATTGGAGCGAGAGGTCAAACGTCTGTTCTACAGCCAAGTCGATCTTCAGCGGCAGATCGTTGAGCATAATCGCGACAAAACGCTCAAATCATACGATGCTATGAACGCCGACCTTCAGTTGTTGAAAGACTAGCGGGTAGAGATCGTGCAGCGTCGGATGCAGGGCTTGATCCGCATTTCGGCAGACGATCGGTTAGAATGCGACGCCGTAGGTAATGAGGTCGGAGCGTTTGAGTTTAAGGCGAATCTTTCGTCGGTTTCGGTCCCCAGCAATCTTCGCTCGTTCTGTCTGAACACGGGAGTACTCGGCCATGCGAATGCCTTTTCTCCTACTGATGCTCGTGTCGACGGTGAGTGTTTCGCAAGCCGGAGAAACGACCGATTGGCCGCAGTTTCGCGGCGCGCAGGTCGACGGGCTGGCCGCGGGCGCGACGTTGCCCGAGAGTTGGAGTCCGACCGAGAACGTCGTGTGGAAAGCGGAGATACCGGGCTGGGGCTGGTCGTCGCCGGTAGTTTGGGGCGGCAAGATTTTTCTCACGTCGGCGGTCGGCGAACACGAACGGGAGAAGTTGGTCATCGGCGGCTACCCCGGCGGTCACGTGAAGCCGACGGACGTCCATCGTTGGGTGACGTATTGTCTCGATTTCGACACCGGCAAAATCGTTTGGGAGCGCGAGGCCCATCGCGGTGTAGCGCCGGAAGAGCGTCATCCGAAGAACTCGTATGCCAACGCCACGCCGATTTGCGACGGCGAACGCTTGTATTCGTACATCGAAAACATCGGCCTGTTTTGCTACGACCTCGACGGCAAGCTTTTGTGGGAGCGACGCTGGGGCAGCTATCCGATGCGCGGCGGCTGGGGGCCGGGTTCGTCGCCGGTGTTGCACGGTGACCGGCTGTTCTTGGTGAATGACAATGAGAAGGATTCCTTCATCACGGCGCTCGACAAGAAGTCCGGTAAGGAAATCTGGCGCGTCCCCCGCGAAGAGAAAAGCAACTGGTCGACGCCTTATGTTTGGGAGCACGAGCGTACGGAGATCGTGACGATTGGAACGAATAAGATTCGCTCCTACGACCTCGACGGCAAAGTATTGTGGGAACTCAAGGACACGTCGGGCCTTGTCAGCCAGACGCCGCTTGCCAAGCACGGTCTGCTCTACGTCGGCGCCGGTTACCATTACGGACCGCTCTACGCCGTTCGGCCCGGTGCCGCGGGTGACATCAGCCTGCAGGGGAGCGAAACGAGCAACCAATGGATTGCGTGGTCGCTGCCGCGCGCCTCGAGCATTCATCCCTGTTATCTGATCAGCGGCGATCGACTGTTCGTGCTCTACGACGCCGGATTACTCGCTTGCTTCCAAGCCAAAACGGGCGAAGTGGTTTTTCCTCGCAAGCGCCTCGATACGGGAGGCGGACGCTTTTACGCCTCACCCTGGGCGTACGGCGGCAAAATCTTCTTGCTCAATGAAGACGGCACGACGTGGGTGGTCGACGACGGCCCCGAGTTCAACGTCGTCCGTAAGAACGTGCTCGACGACCCGGCTTGGGCCACGCCCGCCGTCGCTCGGGGGAGCTTGTTCATTCGCACTTACTCAGGCCTATACCGATTTCAAGATCGCTCGTCGACGAAGACGGCGAAGTGAGCGCCGGTCGTCGGTGAATGAGGAACGAAGTATGAAGACTTTCCATCTGCCCATGCTTGCCGTAATGGCTCTGGGATGCGCGCCGCTATGCGCGCAATCGTCTCCGGCGCCGCAACAGGGGGAAACATCGACGCGGGAACTTGCCGAACCCGTCCAGCGCGGCAAGCTGCAAGACGCGTTTCAATTCGTACGCGGCGATACCGGCAAATGGAGCGACGAGCCGAAGTTGCTATGCGCGCCGCTCACCGACAAACCGTCGAAGACTTCGCTCGACGATTGGTTCGATCAAATGGAACGGCGGCGCAACGAACCGCCGCGGGCGGACGAAGATGCCTGGCTGCTGTTCCGTACGCGACAGTTCGACGACAACGACCGAATCTGGATCGAGCGCATCGAGCGTCGGGGCAAACGCATTTCCATCGTCATGAACGAGGCGATCTGGCAGGGGAAGTATTTTAAGACGTTTACGTTCTATCAAACGTACGGCATTAACCTCGGCAAACTCGCTCCCGGCGAATATTCGGTCGATTGGACGATCCGCTCGCGGGCCTTCCGGCAATTTGCCGGCGAAGGGAAGCCGACTCCCGAGAACTGGCCGAAAGATGATGCGCCGACGGAGAAAAAGCCCGTCGTCATCACGATGAAGATCTCCGTCGCGAGCGAACCGCCGAAGGTCGGCGCGGCGTCCGAACACCGGTAACCGGCGTTGGAATTGGCGCGGGTCGATCAACTTTAGGCGGCAGGCAGTCCGGGCGGAACACCGTCGGTCCTTAAGCATGTCGTTCCATTGATTACAAGGTCGGCGGCGGCAATCGTTTCTGTCACGGTTCGTTCCCAGGGCAAGGCGGCTTTCGCCTAAGTCTGTTCGGCAATGCCGTCAACGAGCGGATCCAGCCGCGCACCGGTTTCGACGACGGGAGGTGAAATGATCTTGGTCACGGCCGTCTCTCAAAAACGGTCGTGCCGCCGACAACCGTGCGTAGCACTTTCAGCCGGCGAATATCGTCTTCCGGACAGTCAAGGTAGTCGCCGTCTAGGATGACGAAGTCCGCAAGCTTCCCCGATTCAAGAGTCCCGAGCCTGTCCTCGTCGAAGCTGAGCTTCGCCGCCCAATGCGTAACACTCCGTAGAGCGTCGAGTCGCGATAGACGCTGTTCGGGGCCATAAACCTTTCCGCCTTCCGATTTCCGAGCGACGGCAATCCAGAGCATCAACGCCGGGTTGAAGGCGTTCATGGCTCGGTCGGGGTTTAGTCCGATCATGTGGTCGCTGTTGATCGATACCGGCACGCCCGCCCGAGCCCAAGCGCCGAGTCCGAGAAATCGCTCGGCCCAAGCGGGCCCGTAGACGTCGTTCAGAGTATCGGCATCTTTGTAGTACAGGTAACCTTGCGTATCGACGCCGACGCCGAGTTCGGCCGCCTTTCGCACGATGTCGGGCGCCGGAAAGTACGAATGGATCAACGTAAACCGGCGCTCGCGGATCGTGGGATCTTCTTTGGCGACGGCTTCGACGGCGGCGAGCACATTGCGAGTTCCCTCGTCGCCGGTGACATGGGCGCTCCATTGCCAACCGAGTCGGTTCCCGGCGGCGAACACCGTTTGCATGGTGGCAAGATCGTAGAATTTCTCGCCGGAATAGGACGGATCGGCATTGCGATAAAACTCCGTACGGCGCGGGCCGTAGGGCTCGCTTAGCCAAGTGGTTCCCCAGTGGATGCCGCCGTCGACCGTGATTTTCAGCGGCCCGGCCTTAATCCAATCATCCCCTTCGCGCGGCTTCAGCCCCAGCTTGGCGACAAAAGCTTCCACTTGTTCGGCGGTGCGCGGGGAAAAGCGAAACGTGCCCGTGACGCGTACCGGAAGTCGCCCGCGTTCCTTCAACTCGCGGAACAGTCCCAGGCCTTCATTGTCGGTCGCCCGTTCAAAAATGTGAGTGATGCCGACTTCGTTGTAGCGGGCCAAC